>NC_020054.1:3708477-3943037 GCF_000331105.1 Fibrella aestuarina BUZ 2
GGGTACGTATTGGTTTGGGTCTAGGGTCAGTCGATTGGTTTTAAGTTCACAGAACAATTTTGAGTATGTCAGCCTGCATAGCCAATACAGACGTGGTCGCCAAAGTACAGCCTGTCGTTAAGTGGTTGTTACTGTTTATAGCTACTAGCTTACTAGCTATAATCGACAGTCACGCGCAAGAATGACTGGCTGTAAACCATGCCGCCCTGTCTGATTTGAGTCGGCAACTGGCCAACTTAAAGGTTGGTTATCGGTATCCCGAAAACACTTATGAGGTGGTGACCCTTTCCTTCAAATTAACAGAGCAGGGTACGTTGGATACGCTGGCCTTTTCAACGAATACACCTACTGAGTTTATCACAAGGGCGCGAACTGCGCTGAATGAGCAAAATGGCCGTTGGGGAAACCCTGAGGCCCTGAAAGGTTTGGTAAACGGTAAATGGCTGATCAGCCACTATTATTTGGAGGGATATACTGAAAACCCGACGGAATCGGACAAAGGACGGAGGGAGGCGTTTCTTGCGGCTTTCCAACGAGAAAACGAGTTGTTTCTGTGCTCGTCTGGTCTGGACCACCCATACCGCTGTCAAACCTACTACCTGATTGGCCGTGATTTTATCCTATTTCCACCCTTTCATTTTAGTGTAAAGCGGTAACAGACGTTTTGCAATGAGTAATCGGTGTACTAAGAATGTTGTTTCCTATTTCAATCATCACCCTTAAACAACCCCGGACATGACGAACATGACTCACGCCCACAGCCACCCCGACACCTGTTTCACCTGCGCTGAAGCCTGCGAACGCTGCGTTACGGCCTGCCTCGAAATGGGCGATCAGGACAGCAAGCACCACGACCTGACCTTGTGCATTCAATTGTGCCGCGACTGCGCCGATATCTGCACGCTCTGCGGTCGGCTCGACGCGCGTGGATCGCAGTTTTCGAAACAATTTATGCAGCTTTGCGCCGATGTGTGCGAGGCTTGCGCGACCGAATGCGAAAAACACGCTGACCACCACGCCCATTGCAAAGCTTGCGCTGAGGCCTGCCGTCGTTGCGCCGAGGAATGTCGGCAGATGGCGAACTAGCTATAACCGATTGACTGTTAATTGTCTATAGTAGGCCTTACCCCCTCAGATGTGGATACGACGAGGTGTTAAGGCCGCCAACCAGTACCTTACCAACATGAAACGAAACCTGTTTCTGAACAGCCTGCTCGCCCTGACCCTAAGCGGAACAGCCCTGCTGGCCAACGACGATAAAGACAAAGAGGTGAAGATTAAGACCTCGGCCGTCTGCGAAATGTGCAAAGCCCGGATTGAACGTAATCTGGCATTTGAGAAAGGCGTGAAAGAAGCCACGCTCGACGTTGACTCAAAGGTGGTCACGGTCAAATACAACCCGGCCAAAACCGACGTGTCGAAGCTGAAAGCGACGATCAACAAAACAGGCTACGACGCCGACGAGCTGCCTGCTGACCCGAAAGGCTACGAAAAGCTGCCGTCCTGCTGCAAGAAAGGGGGGCATCAATAAGCAAAGAGTGAACGATTAAAAGAGCGAAAGAGTGAATTGGCTGACGCATTTCATTATTGCATCTGCCAATTCACTCTTTCGCTCTTTTAATCGTTCACTCTTTACTCTAGTTCACTCGGAGCTTCTGGCCGGGGCGCAGGCGGCTGTGCGATGAAATGCGGTTCTTCTCAGCTAAGCGGCTGATCGATAGGCCGTAACGGCCGGCAATCGAGGAGAGGGTTTCGCCCGAGCGGACTTTGTGTAGTACCGTCCGTTTGAATTTTGGCTTAAACGACAGATCCGTCGAGCGGCTGCCACCCCGGAGGTGATCCCAAACGGCGGGCGTCAGGATGAAGTGGTCGGAATTGATGGTATTGGCAGGGAAGGAGTAGATGTTGAGTGGCCCGAAGGGGTTGCCTTCGTAGCGCGTCTCGAAGTGCAGGTGAGCGCCGTAGCTGCGGCCCGTGTTGCCACCCAGCCCCAGCTGATCCCCCGCTTTCACCAACTGCCCCGATTCAACGGTCTGTTTCGACATATGGCCGTAGAGGGTTTCGAGGCCGTTATAATGCCGAACCAGTACATAGCGGCCGTAGCCGTTACCGTCCCAGCCGACCACGCGCACAATGCCATCGAAGGCGGCATAGACCGGATCGCCGGTTTCCAGATCCAGATCGACGCCGGTATGCCAGCGGCCCCAGCGGTAGCCAAAGTTGGACGTCAGCTTGCCCTCATCGAGCGGGGCCGACCAATAGTGGTTGGCTTTGGGGTCGTACAGTTTCAGATCAACCACCTGATCAAATTCGCGGGGGTCGATGTTATACGGGTCAATGGTGCGCGAATCCCAAACGGCGTAATAATCGGCAATTTTGACCCACTCATCGCCTACCTGTACCGAGTCGATGACTTCCACCACATCGGTTTCGCCCTGATCGATACTGCTCGTGTCTTCGCTGACGACCGGGTTAAGTTCTTTTTTGGGTTCAAACTGAGAGTTGAACCGCAGCTGATTCGTTTCCTGCTCGAAAATGTCCTCGGCTTTTTGCTGGTAGGTAGAGGGAGCCTTACTGCCCTGCTTGGGAGTAAAGCGCGTGTCGTTCTTGAATTTGCCCCGTTCCTGCGCCTGTACCGATAAGCTCGACAGACAGAGGCAACTCGCGGCGATAAGCCATGTTCCTACAGTTTTATGCATTGAATGAAGTAGGCACACAAAAACCAACGCAGGCAGTAGAGCCGAAAGTCGTGACCGTACTGCCTGCGTTGGTTGGTTGTATACGCATGTTATGATTAGCTTACTACTGGTTCGCCAACCCCGACCTCTTCAATGGAGGGCGTCGTTGGGACGGATTGCATCTCCAGCGTGACAAGATACCGCTCGGCATCGAGGGCCGCCATACAACCCGTACCCGCCGCCGTGATCGCCTGCCGATAAACGTTGTCCTGCGCATCGCCGCAGGCAAACACGCCAGGTACGTTGGTCCGGGTGCTGCCTTTCTCGGTCAGGATGTAGCCGTGATCGTCGAGGTCGAGGTAATCGCGGAAAAGGTCGGTATTGGGTTTATGGCCGATTGCCACGAAGAAACCGGTTACGTCGAGAACGCGCTCTTCGCCGGTTTTCGTATTTTTAATCAGGGCACCCGTTACGGCTTCGTCACCAAGGATTTCGATCGTTTCACTGTGCCACAGAATTTCAATGTTTTCTTTCGCGATCACGCGCTGTTGCATGAAACGCGACGCCCGCATTTCGCCCCGGCGCACGATCATGTATACCTTGCGGCAGATGTTCGAGAGGTAGCTGGCTTCTTCGGCGGCAGTGTCCCCTGCGCCTACGATGGCCACGTCCTGTTTGCGGAAGAAGAAGCCGTCACAAACGGCACAGGCCGATACGCCGTGGCCATTGAGCCGCATTTCGGACGGTAAACCCAGCCATTTGGCCGACGCTCCCGTCGAGATGATAACGCTGTCAGCGGTAAGCTCGGTCTCCTCGTCGACCCAGACCCGGTGCGGCCGGTCGGGGCCGGGGTTTGGCTCAAATTGTACTTTGGTGACGAGGCCGTAGCGCACGTCGGTACCAAAGCGGCGTGCCTGTTGCTCCAAATCCTGCATCATTTGTGGTCCCTGTACGCCTTCCGGGTAGCCAGGGAAGTTCTCCACGTCGTTGGTGATGGTCAGCTGACCACCCGGCTGCCCGCCCTGATACAAAACAGGTTTCAGGTTAGCCCGCGACGCGTAGATGGCGGCGGTGTAACCCGCTGGGCCGGAACCAATAATGAGGCAATGGATATGTTCAGGTGTCATAATTGCGAAAAATTGTTGTTCTCGGATGGCGTTAAAGGCCAGCCGTTTGATAAACAACAAGCGCGAAGATCAAAAAATTTCGCCTCGAAATCAAGGTAACGGTTAAGTAATCGCCAGTTAGTTGTAGTTAACTTGTTGATAGTCAGCGGAAATTACAAAACGCGCCACTCAATCCGGCGATTTCGTTGCCGGGCTTCGTCCGATGTGCCAGCTACGGCGGGGCGCGTTTTACCATAGCCCACCGATTTCATGCGGGCGGGGTCGATTCCCATTTGCGCCAAGTAGCCCACAACGGCCGCCGCCCGCCGCCGCGACAGTTCGAGGTTGGCTGCCGCTTCGCCCCGGTCATCGGTATGGCCAGCGATTTCGATCTTGGTGGTGGGGTTCACTTTCAGAAACTCGGCCAGCCGCTCCAGTTCGGTGCGCGATTTGGTCGACAGCTCGTAGCGGCCCGATTCAAAAAAGAGGTTGTTGAGCGTTTCCTTGCTAGTGTTGCTGATGGGCTCGAGCGTGGCATCCAGCGCCATCCCTTTCCCCATGCCGGTCTCGGTGGTGAGTTTGTCGGTATAGTTAAACGCCAGGCTTTTGAACAGGTAACCCGGCGCACTCACGTACAGCGCGTATTCGCCACCGGCGGGCAGCACGGCCACGTACTGCCCCGTTTGCTCGTCGGTTTTAACCCGCGATACTACCTGATTGGTCCGCACGTCGATCAGGTCGATGCTGGCGTTGAGCGGCTTGCGGGAGCGGGCGTCGGTTACGAGCCCTTTGAGGTAATTGACGGGACGTACCTGTTCGCGCAGGGCGGTGGGCAGATCGAACGTATAAATGCGCGACCGCTGCGACACGCCATCTTTTTGCTCTTCGAAGGAGTAATACGCTTTGCTGCCGTTGGCTGATACAAACAGGGACGCCTGATCTTCGGATGAGTTGATCGGATAGCCGAGGTTCTGCGGTACACTCCAACCCGCGCGCAGGCTGTCGGGCCGAAAGCGGCTCAGGAACAGGTCGTAACCGCCCATACCGGGGTGCCCATCCGACGCAAAAAAGAGCGCCTGCCCGTTGGCATGCATGAACGGCGACGCTTCATCGAAAACGGTGTTAACGGGCTGCCCCAAGTTGACGGGTTCGCCCCAATTGCCCTGCGCGTCGCGGTCGCTACGCCAGATGTCGCGTTTGCCAATACCGCCGGGCCGATCCGAGATAAAATAGAGCTGCCGCCCGTCGGCCGACAGGCTCGGTTGCGATTCGTAATAACGGGTATTGATGACAGGCCCCAGGTTTTGGGGGACACTCCAGGCATCGCCGGTCTTCTGGCTGCTGAACAGGTCACAGCTGCCGAAGCCCTGCCGGGTGCCGCTGCTCTGGCAGGCCGTGAACACAAGGAGTCGGCCATCCGCCGACAGCGTGGCTGTACCTTCGTTGTCGGGCGTGGAGATGTTGGCCGATAGGGGCGTTGGGGCCTGCCAACCGCCCTCGCTTGCCTGATTGGCGGTCATCAGGTCTTCGTCACCTTCGGGTTTCAGCATCGTAAATACGATGGTCTGCTCGTCGGCCGTGAGTACCGGAAAATACTGCGACTGCCCCACGTTCAGCGATTCGGCCAGTGGTTTGGGCTGCACCGACACCGGATGGGCGAGGGCGTCCATCCCAAACCGGGCGGTGGCCAGCCCACGCTGAATTTGTTTGGCTTTTGAGGATTGGGGGGCAAAATTATGGCTGTAGGCTTCCAATACGGGGATGGCTTCGGCGTAGCGCCCCAGCCGCAGCAGGATAGACGCCGTCTGCTGGTAGGCCTGCCCGGCAACGGCCGGGTTGGGTTGCAGCGCGATGATCTGTTTGTAAGCACCCAGCGCCTGTTCGGGCTTGCGCGTGTATTCGTAGGCCATGCCCAACTGCATGTGGGCGTCCAGGTACGTGGGCGATTCTTTAACGGCCTGCTGAAAAAAGGGAATGGCCTCGTTGGGTTTCCGTTCCCGAAACAGCGTCACGCCCTGCTGGTACAGGTCCTGAGCGCGCTTGGATTGGGCCGGAGAGGAATGAACAATGTATAATGTACAATACACAATGAAGAGAATTGACAACCAGTTTACGTGCTTACTCATTGTACATCGTGCATTATGCATTGTCCATTCTGCTACGGTATCGCCATGAATTTGTGCGTTTGTAACGAAATCTGCCACTGTGGATTTGCTTTTACATAGTCAACGATACGCGGAAGCATTTCGTCTGACCGCCCCCACTCGGGTTGCAGCAATAACCGACAATTGGGCCGCAGGTTTGGGACAAACGACTCGGCAAAGGCAAAATCGGAGGCGTTGTAAATGATGACTTTCAGCTCATCGGCGCGCGTAAATATGGCCGGGTTGGGCTGCTTGAATTTTTTGGGCGAAAAGCAAATCCAGTCCCAGGACCCCGTTACGGCTTGGCACACCCCCGAAGTTTCGATGTTGGTCTGAAAACCGGCTGCTTGCAGGGCACCCGTCAGGGCAGTGAGGTCGTGCATGAGCGGTTCGCCGCCGGTGATCACGGCCAATCGACCCGGGAAAGCCAGTGCCCCGGCCACGATCTGATCGATGGTTTGATGCGGGTGCGCGTTGACATCCCACGACTCTTTTACGTCGCACCAATGGCAGCCTACATCGCAGCCGCCGAGGCGAATAAAATAGGCTGCCCGGCCGGCAAAGGTTCCCTCACCCTGAAGCGTGTAAAAGGCCTCCATGACGGGTAGGGTAGTGGTTGTTATCGTTTGTTGACTCTGTTCGGTAAGCATGTACAAAAATAGCGGTTGAAGGTTGATGTCTAACGGTTAAGGTTGGCTAACGCAAGCCTGCTCAACCGTTAGACATCAACCTTCACCCCTTTAACAAACCCTATTTCCCCATCGTGGCGCGGCCAAGGAAGATTTCGTCGGCTTTCAGGTTAACAGTTGTGTAAAACTGATAGCCGTTCTGAATGTAGCGCACCATCAGGCTGGTACGCTGATCGGGTTTGGCAAACGGCATGGTGGCCGCCACCAGAATCTGATCACCGTTGATGACCGCCCGGGCAAACGGCAGGCCGCGCGTTTTTAACTGGTTGGCGTTGTACTGATACCAGGTTTTTCCCCCGTCGAACGAGCACTCTGTCTGCTGGTTCAGGTACGTTTCGCGGCCATTGAACAGGTCGCCGTGGTGTTTGAAGAGCCGCCAGAGGCCGTGGATGTAGTGCTCGTAGCAGGCGTAGTTCCGGTCACTACCCAGCCCCTGCAGATTCGGGTCGGCGGGGGTGGGCTGGTCGGGTTTTAGCTCGTTGTAATCATCCCAGAGGATAGCCCCGTAGGCACCCGTGAACCAAAAGAATACGCCCATGCCCTCGGCCACGGCGGGCGGCGCCGGGTTTGAGGCGCGTTCGCTGCGGTTGAAGGGCCCCTGCGTGTTGAAGAGCCAATGCCAGGCGATGCGTTTCTTGTTGGACAACCGGATGTTGTACTCCTGCTCGGAGAGAAGCCCCGCCAGCCAATGCCGGTCGTAATCGCCCCGGTGTGAGGCCGTGTAATCATAGTCGGGGAAAACGTGGTACGTCCCCGGCATGTTGAAATCGATGTAATCGCTGTAGCTTTTGCCAACAATGGCGTCGGGCATGCCGCGTTGGCGCGAAGTAGCCGTGTGCTGGGCCGGCATGGAGAAAAGCCACTCGCCCCCCGATTCGTAATCGGCGGCGCGGGAGTAGCCAAAGCCATTGTGCGCCACGGGCGTCAGGCTACCAATCTCGGTGCGGGGGTCGGCCACGTCCTTGATGGCCTTCATCAGGTACGTGTACATATTGGCCTGTTCCTGTCGGTTGGGTACGTCGACGCCGTCGTTTTCAAAATCGAGAAACAGCTTGCTGACCCCAATCTTCGGTCCGCTCGCCGGGCAGTCGCCGTAGAGAATGCAGTTGTTGCCCAGCGCTTTGGCAAACGCGTAGATGTTTTGTTGCGAGTTGGGGTCGTTGGCGGGTGGCCGGAAATACGTCTGCCCGGCGAGGTTGCCGTTCAGCGCCCATTGAACGTTGTGGGGCGGGCCCTGCAACGCCGCCCGCGTCACGGTGAATGCCCGGCGATCAAACGACAGCCGACTTTTCCAGCCGGGGGGCGTTTTGCTGTCAGCAATTTCGGTTCCCCAGAACATCCGCGCCTGACTAACCGAAGAGAAGCCCCGCTTGAAGATCTTTTCCCAGTTTTCGTTGCCGTAAAGGTTACGCCCGGCGGCGTCGAAAGTGAGGGTTTTGGTTTTGGGCAGCACAAAATCACCGACCACGTCGGCATTCCAGTACCCTTTGCGCGTAGTGGGCGTAAACGAACTGCGTGGCGTGGGCGTCAGACTCGTTTGCGGCGGTAACGTACCTGTGACGTCGGCCCCTTTCGTATGGACTAGCTGATCAGACGTTTTAAGCAATACACCTCCTGATAGTGCCGCCAGGGCCAGCAAAACAATACGCATAGGTTTGGGCATAAATGGGTTTGAGGTTTAGCGGTTGTCGTTTAATGTCCTGACTGTGATAGTCACTGGCCGCGAACACCAAACGACAACCGTTAAACCTCAAACTAGAAATAGTTAGTCAATATACCGGCTCGTGATGGGCTGGTAGGAGTCGATGCGGCGGTCGCGGAAATAAGGCCAGGTGGTGCGGTAGCGATCGGTCTGGGCGAGGTCGATCTCCTCGACGTGCACTACTTCCTGATCGTGTGGCGCCAGATACAGCAACGACCCGAAGGGATTCGCTACAAACGAGCCCCCCCAGAACTGCTGATCGGCTTCGCGCCCAACTCGATTCACCGACACCACGTGTAAGCCGTTGGCAATGGCGTGGCTCCGCTGAATGGTCTGCCAGGCGTTGTATTGCTCTTCGTTCTGCCTTGGGTCCGGTTCATTGGTGTCCCAGCCGATGGCCGTAGGGTACACCAGCAGTTCGGCACCCATCAGGGCCGTGATGCGGGCAGCCTCAGGATACCACTGATCCCAACAGATGAGCACGCCGATTTTGGCAAATTTGGTCTCGAATACTTTGTAGCCGAGGTCGCCGGGTGTAAAGTAGAATTTCTCGTAGTAGCCGGGGTCGTCGGGGATATGCATCTTCCGGTACTTGCCCAGGTACGTGCCGTCAGCGTCGAGCACGGCGGTGGTGTTGTGGTAGAGACCCTGCGCCCGCTTCTCGAACAGGGAAGCCACGATGACCACGCCCAACTCCCCGGCGAGGCGGCCCATGCGGTCGGTGGTGGGGCCGGGGATGGCCTCGGCCAGACTAAAATTATGGTGGTCTTCTACGTCGCAGAAGTACAGCGACGTAAACAGTTCCTGCAAACAAACGATCTGGGCACCCTGCTGCGCGGCTTCCCGGATGCGGGTTTCGGCCTGCTGAATGTTGGTTTCGACATCGGCCACACAGGCCATTTGTACCAGACCGATCTTAACTTTTTTCGCCATATGCTATCAAAAATTAACCACAGCGACACCGTGATTACAGGGCGTTTGGTGGTGAAAAGAAGCACAGAAACGATCGTGAATCAACTCTGTGGCTCTAAGCGACGCAAACGCGCTGTCGTCTCCGTGTCTCTGTGGTTAAACTTCGTTTGAATCAATAACTCTTTTTCGGGGCAAATTATTCCTTCAACACTTTTTTGACGGTAACGCCCTCACTCGTTTGTACCGTGATCAGGAAGAGACCAGTGGGCTGGCTCCGCAGGCTGATGGTGTGCCGCAGGGTCTGGGCGGTTTTCTCGACGACGGCCGTCTGTACCACACGGCCAGCCAGGTTGCTAACCGACACCGTAATGGGCCCGCGGTAGGTGCTTTCCCAACTCAGGGTGGCGAGGTCGGCGG
Source organism: Fibrella aestuarina BUZ 2 (assembly GCF_000331105.1). Lineage (NCBI taxonomy): Bacteria > Pseudomonadati > Bacteroidota > Cytophagia > Cytophagales > Spirosomataceae > Fibrella > Fibrella aestuarina. The sequence continues at coordinate 3,718,126 of NC_020054.1, forward strand.
TTGGGTTAGGCGAGATCGTCAGCGCCGGTTGCGGTTCGGTCGCCAGAATGGGCGGGGCGGCGGGCGCCAGCGACCAGGGCACGAGGCCGGCCTCAGGCGTGGGGAGGCGGTTGGTGGTGAACACGTGCCACTGCCCCGGTTTCATCGAGATGGTGGTGTCAGACCGAACGGCCCGCCCCGTAAAGTAATCGTACCAGAGGCCCGCCTGCGGCAGGTTTAGCGCCACCACATTGTCCTGCAAATCGAAGTTACCCATCACTACGGCCTTCTGGTCGGTGCCGGTCAGCGTCAGGCTTTTGACAGGCGTGTTGGCGACGAAATTGTAGTTGGTCGTCTGGAACGCAGGTACGTTCATTTTCAGCCGGATCAGCTCCTGATACACGCGCAGCAGCTTGGCCCGGTTAGCGTCGCGGAGGTATTCCCAACGAATGGGTTTGGCACCCGTGCGGCCGTTTTCTTCGATGCTGACGTCATAACCCAGCTCGCCAAATTGCCAGATGAGTTTGGGGCCGGGCACGCTCAGGAACAGGGCGGCAGCAAGCTTGGCCCGCTCAAGGGCCGTGGCCGGGTCTTTGGTGTTGTAGCTGCCGTTGGCGGAGCCGTTGCGCTGTACGTCGAACAGCAGCCGCTCTTCGTCGTGGCTTTCCATGTAGCCCACAATGTTCGGGTTGTTCCAGCCGCGTAGCTTGTACGAAATCCAGTCGAAGTTATCGTCGCGGCCATTGACGACGCCCTTGGCGGCAAAGCGGTAATTGTAATTGTGGTTGCCCCAGAAGAGCATGCCGTAGTCGGCGAGTTCTTTCTCTTCGGTATTGTCGGCAAAGTGTTCGAGCAGCACGTAGGCGCTTTTATCATAGGCCCGAATTTCGTTGTAAATCCGTTTCCAGATGGCGACGCGGCTGGCGTCGTAGGCACTCCAGGCGTTGACGTCGCCGCCCGAATTTTTCTGCGTAAAGCCTTTCGACAAATCGAACCGGAAGCCGTCGAATTTGTATTCCTGGAGCCAGTACTGATTCACGCGCTGCACGAAAGCCTGGGTGGCGGGGCTCTCGTGGTTGAAGTCGAAAAAGACGCTGAACGGGTGCGTCGCCTGCTGATTGAAGAACGGACTATCGGCCGAGGGTTTGTCGCCGTTCCAATACATCTTCACATACGGGAATTCGTAGTCGGCCTGGTTCAGCACCATGTCGAGGATCACGGCGATCCCGTTTTCGTGGCATTTATCGACAAAGGCTTTCAGGTCGTTCTTAGTCCCGTAAGCCTTGTCGGGTGCGAAGTAATAAATAGGATTGTAGCCCCACGAATCGTTGCCTGAAAACTCCATGATCGGCATCAGTTCGATGGCATTGACGCCCAGCCGTTTCAGGTAAGGCAGTGAGTCGATGACCGTTTTATACTGGCGGGTGCTCACAAAATCGCGCACGAGCAGCTCATACACGACCATGTTTTTAGCGTCGGGCCGGGTAAACGACGCGACTTTCCAGGGATACGGTGTTTGGCCCGTTTGCAGCAACGATACGATCTGTCCGTTGGCTTTGGTCGGGAAGGGTTTCAGGCCTGAGTACGTGCTCGTCAGGAACGAATCGTTGTTGCGGTCGAGGATCTTGTCGCTGTAGGGATCGCCGGTAGCTACCTGCCCGTCGATCAGGTACTGAAACGCGAGTTCCTGACCGGCCGTCAGCCCTTTAAGTTCGAGCCAATAGCGGCTGCCGTCGGGCGTGCGGTTCATAAGCGACGACGGTACGGGCGTCCAGTCGTTTTGTTCGCTGATCACGTTGACGTACTGCTTCAGCGGGGCAAACAGCACGAGCGTCGCACTCGTCGGGTCAGTGGGGCTGTAGTTGATGCCGTCGCGCAGGCCCGTCGGTACGTTGGCAACCAGCGGCGTGGGTTTCACATAGAGCAGAAACGAATCGCTGGCCACCTCAGAGGCGGTCTGTGCGGTCACGACCACTTTACGCAGGGTGTTGGTGGCCGATCCCGTCGGTACGTTCGTGACCAGTGAGTCGGCGTTGGTCGCTGAGGCCGAGACGACTCCGTCGACGCGCAGGGTCAGGGTCGACTTGGCCGACACGTTGGCCCGTACCGGTACGTTGGTGTTGGTTTCGACGAACAGGAGTTTGGCCGTTGGTCGGGCCAGGCTGACCGTCAGTTTCGCGTCGTAAATCCGCACGAAAAAATCTTCGCTCTGCGCTTTGCCGTCGCCGCTTTTAACGACCAGCCCCAGCCGCCGGATGGGCGTGTTGGCCGGTACCCGGTAATAGGTACGCGGCACGAGTTTAATCTGCCAGCGATCGTTGCCCAGGGCGGTCATTTTGCCGGGCTCAAACGGCGCGTTAAAATTGGTCTGGTTGGCGGGCGTAAACTCAAAGGCATTGCCTGTTTCGGTCTGGCCGGCGCCCGACCATAAATATACGTCGTCTTTTTTGCCCAGGAGGCCCGCCGCGCGGCCGTCCTTTGCCTGTTTTAAATCGACAACAATGGTAACCTCAGTATCAGCGGTTGGAAAAGCGGGGTCAGTCGTAACGAGTTGAGCAAAGGTGGCCGCCGTTGGGCTACCAACGAATCCAAACAGGAGTAGCCCACAAAGAAATCGGTAAACGTGATGCGTCATGAAGTTGATTAGTTCAGCAACGTCAAAGATACATCTGAATTCGGGCAATAGAATAAGGCCCATAGTTTAACGGTACCGTATCGATGATGGTCAAATCAATAATACGGTACCGCTAAACTATGGGCCTTACAGACAGATAAAAAACGCTTAGGCTTCCTGGTTTTTGGGCTTGGGACCACGGCGTTTGCCCGTATAGGCAGGCTTGTCGGCGGGATCTTCAAACTTCAGTTCGTAACCGGTCACGTTTTCGTCAAACTCAAAGGGGGCAATCGTAAAGGTGTATTTTTTGTCGCTGAAGTCGATGCCATTTTTGGTCAGGATAATCGCCATCGCGATGGTATAGCTTTTCGCCGCTTTTGAGAAGGCAAATGTACCGGCCTCATCACCCGACACCGGAACCATGTATAATACTTTTACTTTCCGTTTACCTTGTTCGGCACCAATTTTAAAGCGGGTCGACTCGGGGTCGAAACCAAGTTGCGAAACCGACTTTTGGGGCAAAACAATTTTTCCGCCCGATGAAATATAACCCGTTACTTTAACGGGCTTGCGAACGGTACGTTTGGCTCTGGGCTTCGTATTTTCTTCGGGCGCAAAAAAACGCAGATCTACTGATGGCATATTCGTATAACGATTTGATTAGCGATTGCAAACATAAAACATAACCAAATCGCTACCCTATATTTCTTGAAAATACTCTATACTTTTTATGAAGAAAATGAAAAAATAAAGAACCACTATCGCTATTTGTAATAGGTATCGACAAAAACGTATGCACCAAAAAATGATAAATGATGCATTACTTACCAAAATGACTACTTCGTTTCTGTCGAACTGCGTCAACCTATTAAAATCCTGATTTCGAAAACGGGTATATTTTAAGTAGGTCAGCATCAGTTGATTTAGACTAGGGTTGGTTTACTTAAATACATTTTTTTCTGAAAATGCTAACATAACAGGGTTCGGTTTGGTTGTAGTTGATTGGTACTTGCCCGGCAAAATTTGTCTCTCAACCTTATTTTATGCAGACCAACTCAAGTGGCAGTTCGTCTGTGACGAACCTGCTCGATGTACTACCCGATGGAGCGATATGGTTATTGCCTGCTACTGCTGAGGCCGAACGCTTACCCGTTTTTGATGTCGCTTTTGCCAATAAACAGGTTCGCCACTTTATTGCTGAAACCGTATCCGTTGACGCTGCAACGGAACCAACTGCCGGAAAGACTGAGCTGGTAGCTGATTGGCTGACCAATCACACCAAGCAAATTCAGCAAACGTACCTGTCGGGCGAGCCAATGAGTTATGCGCTGTTTGACAGCACAAAACAACAGTGGTTATCGGTTCACTTGTCCCGCTATCAGGAAGGCCTATTAGTGCTCATCCGTAACGCAACAAACGTAAAAATAACCCCTGGCTCCCCCAACGTAACTGACGATTTAGCCGATATAACTGAGCGTAAATTACAGGAGGTTCTGGATTTTTCGCAAACGGGCTTTTTTGTCTTTACACCTGTATATAATGATGAAGGCGAACACGTCGATTTTCGGTTTGCTACCATCAACCGAATGGTGGCCAGCTTGATTGGTCAGACCCCGGATGTATTGACTGGGGCAATCGCCTCCGATTGGTTTATCAGTTATCACGAAACGGGGCTGTTTCATTACTACAAGCACACCTTTGATACTGGAAAAACTCAACGGTTTGATATTCACTATAATGTGGATGGGCTTGATCGTTGGTTCGATGTACAATGTTCAAAGTATAAAGAATCTGTTTTAGTAACGTTTACAGACTTTACGCTACTCAAGCAGGCGCAGCAAGCGCTTGAACAACAGGTTATTGAAAACCAACAGCAGGCCGCTTTGCTCAATAGTATACTTGATAGTTCGGACAGTGGGATAATTGCGTTTGCCTCCATTCGTGAGCCGTCGCGAAATAACGAGATCGTCGATTTTACGTTTGTCGTTGCCAATAAAGCCTGCGTGGGCCTGCTGCACAAAACGATGGACGAAATGATTGGCAAGACGTTGCTGACAATTTTTCCGGGGAATGTAGAAACGGGTTTGTTTGATCTGTATAAACACACCGCCGAAACCGGCGAACCGGGCCGGACGGAAGTCTATTATAATCATGATGGACTCGACTTCTGGCTGGCGATTTCGACGCACCAACTGGGCGATGGTTTTGTGGTTACATTTACCGATATATCGGCACATAAACAGGCGAATCAGGCCGCCGAAAAATATGCCGAAGAACTCGTTACAGCCTTCGATACCTCGCAGACCGGTATGTTTCTTTTTCTGCCCGTCTATAATGAGCAGGGTGAGTTAACGGATTTTCGATTCAAGGTGGCCAATCGCCAACTTGGTAGCTACGTGGGGCAGGAGCCAGCCCGATTAGCGGGCGAGCTGGGCAGCAAATGGTTTCCCGATTACCTCACAAACGGGCTTTTCGACAGTTATCGAAAAGCCTATATAACCGGACGTACCCAGCGGTTCAATTTCCACTACGACGGCTCGGGTATCGACGCCTGGCTCGACATCATGGCCAGCAAACTGGGTGATCAGGTGCTGGTGACGTTTACCGATTTTACGCACCTGAAACAGCTACAGGAACAATTGGAAAATTCGGTAGCCGACCTGCGCCGGACCAACGCCAATCTGGAGCAGTTTGCGTATGTAGCCAGCCACGATTTGCAGGAGCCTCTTCGGAAAATTCAGTCGTTCGGCAACGTGCTGAAAGAAACGTATAGCGAGTCGCTGGGACTACAGGGCGCCGATCTGATCGCCCGGATGCAGCAATCGTCCGAGCGGATGTCGACGCTGATTCATGATTTGCTAGCCTATTCACGGCTCACAACCAAGCGCGATGGTAAACAACCCGTTGACCTGCAAACGCTGCTGAATCAGGTGCTTGATGATCTGATTGTGCCGCTGACCGAGTCGGGCGCCGAGGTAGAGGTGGGGCCGCTGCCGATCGTCAGTGGACACCAGATGCAACTGCAGCAACTGTTGCAGAACCTGCTGACCAACGCCATTAAGTTTCGCCGCGACGGTGTGAAACCCGTTGTCCGGATCTCAGTAAAAAAAGTGCCTGCCACCGCCTTACCTGACTCGGCCCGCCCCGTCCGGCTCGCCAACATGTACGTCTGTCTGCGGGTGCAGGACAACGGAATCGGTTTCGAAGAGAAGTATGCTGAGCGTATTTTTCAGGTCTTTCAGCGCCTCCATGGCCGTAGCCAGTATGCTGGTACGGGCATTGGGCTGGCCATTGTGCAGAAAGTCGTTGAAAACCACGGGGGCACTGTAATTGCCAGTAGCCAGCCGGGTGAAGGGGCTACGTTTTCGGTCTACCTGCCCGCCTGACAACGGGTGGTAGTTGCCGGTGAACGGGCGGTTGGCCGGTACCGGCAACTGTCGACGACGGGTAGGTTTTCCGGGCCCGGTTGGCTACCTTTGACTATGGACAATTTTGTCGTCTCGGCCCGGAAATATCGTCCAGCTACCTTCGACACGGTAGTGGGGCAGGGCCATATTACCACTACGCTCAAGAACGCCATCAGGACCAATCAGTTAGCGTCGGCGTTCCTTTTTTGTGGCCCGCGTGGCGTTGGCAAAACGACCTGCGCCCGGATTCTGGCCAAAACCATCAACTGCCAAAACCTGACCCCCGAGGTAGAAGCCTGCGACCAGTGCGAGTCGTGCGTGAGCTTCAACCAAAGTGCGTCGTTCAATATTCACGAGCTGGATGCCGCGTCGAACAACTCGGTCGACGATATCCGTAACCTGATCGATCAGGTACGTTACCCGCCGCAATCGGGCAACTACAAGATTTACATTATCGATGAGGTGCACATGCTCTCGGCGGCGGCGTTCAATGCGTTTCTGAAAACGCTGGAAGAGCCGCCCAGTTACGCTATTTTCATTCTGGCGACGACCGAGAAACACAAGATTCTGCCCACGATTCTGTCGCGGTGCCAGATCTTCGACTTCAACCGGATTCAGCCCGCCGACATTGCGGGGCATCTGGCCAGTATTGCTCAGAAAGAGGGCGTAACGGCCGATGGCGATTCGCTGGAGTTGATTGCCCAGAAAGCCGATGGCGGCCTGCGCGATGCCCTGTCGATGTTCGACCTGAACGTGACGTTTTCGCCCGACCGGACGTTGCGTTACCGCGAGGTGCTCGATAACCTGCACATCCTCGATTACGATTATTACTTCCAGCTGACTGACCTGCTGCTGACGGCCAACCTGCCCCAGACCCTGCTGGTGCTCGATGAAATTTTGCGGAAAGGCTTCGATACGCATCAGTTTGTGGTGGGACTGAATCGCCATTTTCGCGATTTGCTGGTGTGCAAGGATGCCGCCACGGTGCAGTTGCTTCAGGTAACCGAACGCGTACAGCGGCAGTACCTCGATCAGGCGGCGCGGGCTCCGTTGTCGTTCCTGCTCTCGGGCCTGAGCATCGGCGGGCAGTGCGACATGAATTTCAAGCAGGCTAAAGACCAGCGGCTGCACGTCGAACTGGCCCTGATGAAGCTGGCCAGCCTTCGAGACCTGCTCAACTGGGAGGCGCTGCCCGAGCCAGCGCCGTCGCGGGCGGCGGGTTCAGGTACAATGCCAAATGGGGTAGCGCTGGAAACGAACGGCGCTGCCGAAAAAAAAAACGGTGGACTACCCCCTGACGACTCCCTGACGGCCACCGTCACCGACGTACCCAGCCCATCGCCCAGCGTACCGCCGCATACGAGCGAGCCGGAGGGAGGTTATCAGGCAACGCCGCCCGTGTTGCCCCCGCCAACTACCCCCTCGCTGACACCGCCCGGTGCCGCCCGCTCAAACGGGGTGGCCAAACCGGCCATTCCGCCGTTGCCGCCCCGTACCACCGCCCCGGCCGCCGGGGCACCGTTGCCCGTGAGCACCAAACTCCGCTCGACGGTCGGAATCGGCGCCAAGCCGCAGGCCGTAGAAACGGAATCGGTGGTTGTGACGGGCGAACGGCCCAGTCAGCCCTTTACCTTCGACGAGCTATTGGCGACCTGGCGCGCGTTCTCGGCCCTGCGTAAGCAGCAGACCGACATGGCGAGTGAGCAGGTTATCCTGAACCGGGACCTTACGCTGACGGGGACAACCGTTAGGATCAAACTGGACAATCACGTGCAGGCCGATCTGTTTACGAGTATGCTGCCCGATCTGCTGATTTATCTGCGGCAGAACCTGCAAAACTGGCAGTTGCAGGTCGAGCATGTGGTGGAGTTGGTCGAGACGAAAAAGATGATTTACACGCCGCAGGACAAATACAATTACCTGGCCGAGAAAAACCCCGCGCTGCATAAACTTCGGCAGGCACTGGGGCTGGAAGTAGATTATTAAGCCGTAGCTATGACTAACCAACCGGTGCTGTTGTTCGATGGGGTCTGCAACCTGTGCAATGGGGCGGTGCAGTTCGTGATTCGGCACGACCAGGCGGGCTATTTCCGCTTTGCCTCGCTTCAGTCAGAGGCCGGGCAGGCGCTGTTGCAGCAGTTTAACCTGCCCACCGACCAGTTCGACTCGTTTGTGTACGTGGCCGATGGTCGCTGCTACACCGAGTCGACGGCGGCGTTGCTGGTGGCGCGCCACCTGGGTGGGGCCTGGCCCTTGCTCTACGGATTACGGATCGTCCCGCGTGTTATCCGGGATGGGGTGTACCGGTGGGTAGCGCGGAACCGCTACCGGCTGTTTGGCAAACGGGAGGCCTGTATGCTCCCGTCGCCCGCTTTACAGCAACGATTTCTGGCTTAGAGTGCGGCGTCCACTTCCTTCGTTAGCATAGTGGTCAGGTACGTGGTCACCTGCTCAGTAAAGCCCGGCAGCGTGGTCAGGTCGGCCTGCCAAAGCGATTGGTCGGCCAATACGGTCTGCACGAACGTACTGATCGAGCCGGGTTGGTTTGAGTCGACAGCCTGCCATTTTTCGTAGAAATAGCCCGCTTTTTCGTCCCGGATTGGGTAAACGACGTCGCCATCCGGTACGGTCACTTCCCCCACAAACTCACCCGACTCCGTCTGGCGGGCGGCCCGCATGAAAAGCAGGTAAGCGGCAAAGCAAAGCGCCATCCGGTCGGGGACGGTACCCGACAGCGCCACCGCGCGCTGAAGCGTCGCCACGTTCCGCATCTGCATCTTGGCCGTTTGCTGCAGCGTGATATTCAGCAGGAAGTGCTCGTTGAACGGGTTACGAAACCGGTCAAGGACAGCATTGGCGAAGTCAGCGAGGGCCGTGGGACCTTCGTCGCCAAGGGCATCGGCCGGGATGGTCGGGATGATGTCGTCGTGCATCAACTGCTCCACCAGCGGCCCCACTTTCGGGTGCTTCATGGCCTCTTCCACGGTCACGTTGCCAAGCAGGTAGCTCAGGGGCGTCATGAACGTGTGGGTGCCGTTGAGCAGGCGCAGTTTACGCTCCCGGTAAAAATTGATGTCCTCGTCGATCAGAACAGCGTCGGGGCTGGCCTGCGCAAACGAAAGCATCGTCTTCACGCGGTCGTCGCCTTCGATGGCCCAAAGGTGGTAGGGCTCCGTCGCAATAAGCAGTTGGTCGTCGTAACCGGCCTTCTGGGCAAAAGCGGCGGCCGTTTCGCTATCAGGTCTGCCCGTTACGATCCGATCGACCAGCGAGTTACAGAACCGAACGTGGAATTTCAGCCATTTCATGAACAGCTTGCCTAGTTCATTGTGCTTCGCGGTGCGCTCAACGGCTTCGCGCAGGCGCAGGCCGTTGTCGGGAATCAGCTCCGTAGGTACCACAACCAGGCCCATCTTCCGTGAGCCACCCGCGTTTTTGAAGCGTTCGTACAGGAAGGCCGTCAGCTTGGCCGGAAACGACTGCGGTACGTTTTCAAACAGGCTTTCCTCGACGTATTGCAACCCCACTTCGGTGGTGTTCGACACAATCACCTGAAGCGACGGCTTGCGGGCTAGGGCCAGAATATCGTCCCACTGGGTTTGCGCCGCCAACACCCGGCTAACGGCCGTTACGACCGTCGACTGATCAATGGGCTGACCGTTCTCAATGCCCCGCGTCCAGACGGTGTACCGGTTGTCCTGCTCGGCGAACTCACTGACGTCGTTACCCGTCGATTTAACGATGACGATCGAGCCGTTGAATACACCTTGCTTATTGGCCCGGTCGATGAGGTAGTCGACGAGGCCGCGCAGCAAAACGCCGGTACCAAATTGGAGAACACGTTCGGGAAGAGTGGGGGCGGGAGCCAGCGGTGCAGACAGTCGATTCATTCAGCAAACTACGTACCTAGGGGCCGACGACACGCGACAGCCCAGTAAAAAAATGTCGTAAAGGCAAAAATAGCGGGGAAGCGGTGAATTCGTTACGACTGGCGCAGCGTCTTCGTAAAATCGACCGTTTGGCGTATCTGCTCCTCAAGCTGAGCAAACGCCCCCGCCTGGATCAGTTCTTTGGCAAACAGTTGAGAACCAATGCCTACGGCCGAAACACCCGCGCTGAACCATTTGGTCAGGCTCTCAGGGGTGGGTTCAACGCCGCCCGTGACCATCACCCGCGTTTGGGGCATAGGACCGTGCAGGGCTTTCACAAAACCCGGTCCGAGGCCATCGCCCGGGAATAGCTTTACGAATTCGACGCCCCATTCTTCGGCCCGGCTGATTTCGGTGAGTGTCGCGCAACCGGGCATGTAAGCTACCCGACGGCGATTGCAGAAGCGGGCTACCTCTTCGCTGAACGTCGGGGCAACGATGAAATTGGCGCCAAGCTGCACGTACAGCGCTGCCGTGGGTGCGTCGAGGATTGTGCCGGCACCCATCACCAGGCCGGGCATCTCGCGCCGGGCCAGTTTCACCAGTTCGCCAAACAGCTCGTGGGCAAAGTCGCCCCGGTTGGTGAATTCGAAAGCCCGGATGCCCGCCCGATACGCGGTTTGCAAAATAGACCGGCAGGTGTCGAGGTCGGCGTGGAAAAAGACCGGCACAACGGGTGTGTCGAGGATGGTCTGGTAAACTGTGAGGCGAGGCGTCATCGTTCGTAGGGCCAAAGCTCCAGCTTCGGTAAGGGCCGGTTGGCCCGTTCATGAGAAAAACCGACGCTGGAGCGTCGGGGCTACGTTAGCGTTTGATCTTACCCGAGAGGTTACCGGCGGCGATGTCGTCGATCTCCGACGGGGTGGCCAGCAACACGTCGCCGGGGATGGTATGTTTCAGCACCGATGCTGCCACACCAAAAGTAAGGGCTTCGGTCAGGGATTGTTCGCCGTGCAACAGCCCGTAGATGAGGCCCGCCATGAAGGCGTCGCCGGTGCCGATCCGGTCAATGATGGGCTGCACGTCGAAGAGGGGCGTCGATACCGTTTCAACACCATCATACAGCCAGGCCGACAGCCGGTTGTGCGAGGCACTCACCGACTCCCGAACGGTGTCGGTAACGTACCTGAGGCGCGGAAAACGGGTCATCATTTCCTGGGCAGCGGCTTCGTTGGTGGTGGCGTTGATGCCATACAGATATGAAAACAGACCGGCGTTCCCCAGCAGCAGCGTACAGCCGGCCGTCAGCTCGGGCAGTACGTCCTGCGGTGTCTGGCCATATTGCCAGAGATTGCTTCGGTATACCGGGTCGCCCGATACGGGCACACCCAGGCGGTTGGCGGTTTCGATGCCTTTCAGCAAACAGGCCGCCGTACCAGCCGAAATGGCGGGTGTGATGCCCGTCCAGTGAAACCAGTCGGCCACAACGCCGTCGGCATCGACAAAGACGGTTTCCCAATCGACACTGTCGGCGGTTAAGCGGGAAAACGCCGAATCTGCTCGGTCGTACACCACCTGACTTGCCCGGCTCGCGGCGCCGTGTTCCAGAAAATAAAGGCCCATCCGCCCGGCCCCCCGCTGTACATAGCGCGTGTCGACGCCCGCCTTACGCAGGTGAGCTACGGCGGCGTCGCCGAGGGCATTAGTTGGAAAACTGGTGATATGATGCACGTCGACGCCCCATTGGGCCAGCGCAACGGCTACGTTGGCTTCGGTACCTCCGAAGGCCATATCGAAGGTCGTGGCCTGACTAAAGCGATGCTGGCCCGGCGGACTGAGCCGCAACATGACCTCACCAAACGTAATTACTTTCATACAGTGAGCTGCAGGCGAAACGAATACGGAAATCCGCCGTCGACTACAGGTGTTTACCGGCCAGCGTCACCTGCGGGTCGAGTTCATCGGCCGTGACGGGTTCCAGTTTGGGTAGTACAAGGTGAATAAGCAAAAGAGCCAGCAGATAAGCACCGGCGGCGATAATGAAAAGCGGATAATAGCCGAGGTTGTTGATGATGTCGCCGGAGTACCGCGCCAGCAAAATACCGCCCAGCGCGCCAAACATACCACCAATACTGGTTACGGTAGCCGTCACGTTTTTCGGAAAGAGGTCGGAGGCAAACGTGTACATGTTGGCTGCCCAGCCCTGGTGCGCCGCCGCAGCCAGCGAAATCAGGGCGATGGCCACCATGAGGCTGTTTGTTTTGGCGGCATACATGATGGGCATCACGCAGAGGGCGCAGATCAGCATAGTGGTTTTGCGGGCACGATTGGCCGACCAGCCCCGGTTCATAAACTGCGTGCTGAGCCAGCCGAAGAAGATGCTGCCGGCATCCGACACGACGTAGATAATCAGGAACGGAATGCCGAAAGACTTCAGGTCGAGCTTCTGGTCGAGGGCTTCGTTGGTGTTGAAGAAATCGGGTAGCCAGGCCATGTAAAACCACCAGATGGGATCGGCCAGAAACTTGCCAATGGCGTAGGCCCAGGTTTGTTTGTACGACAGCAGCCGCAGCCACGAAACGCGCAGGGGTGGTTCGGTGACGGCGTCGCTTCGGATATAGGCCAGTTCGGCGGCCGATACGTGAGGGTTACGCTGGGGTTTTGAATACGAAAACCACCAGAAGGCCAGCAGGACAAACCCCAGTACGCCCGTTGCCAGAAAGGAACTGCGCCAGCCGTAGTTGAGGATCAGGTAGGGGACGATCAGGGCGGTGAGGATGATGCCCACGTTGGTGCCGGCGTTGAAGAGCCCGTTGGCATATGATCGCTCGCGGCGCGGAAACCACTCCGACACCGTCTTGACTGCCGCCGGAAAGTTGGCCGACTCGCCCAGCCCCAGGGCCACGCGGGCCAGTTTGAGCCCGCCCAGCGACTGCACAAACGACGTACCCACCGCGGCAATACTCCAGATGACGATCCCCAGCGAAAAGCCCCGTTTGGTGCCAATCCGGTCGATGAGCCAGCCCATGATCAGAAACCCGATAGCATAAGCAAACTTAAAAGCTGAATCCACCTTGCTGTATTCGACCCGAAACTGATCGATGCGCTCCTGCGTCAGTACGTCGTTGACCGACAGGCCGAGCATCTCTTTCCGAAACAACTCGTCGGTCATGGTAAACGACAACACCTGCCGGTCGATGTAGTTGATCGTGGTTGCCACAAACAGTAGGGCCACCATACGCCAGCGAAAACTGCCGGGAGAAGAGGGATTCATACCGTCAAAAGTAGCGTTTGCGTCGTTTTTACCGTCGGAAGAGCCAACAACTCGTCTGGTAAGTGGGAGAAAGCACGGCCGGGTAGAGCAACGTACCCACAGCGGCTAGGGCTCAGGTACGTACCAGAACGGAATGGCAGCAAGCTCATCGGGCCCCGACTGGCCGGGGCGCTGAATGCCCACCCGAAGCAGGTTTCGGCCCTTGACGAGGTTACCCGGCACCAGCACGGTTTGCCAGCCTCGCTGCTGCATCGGGCCGGCCTGCGCAAAGAGCAGGTCAGGCTGATGAATTGTCGAATCGTTGACCGTTAGCCGGACAAGCCGGTTGATCTGCTGGTTTATCCAGACGCCCTGCTGACGGCGGCGCTCCGTCCTCGACAGGGAGTCGGGCCAGCTGGGCTCCGGAGCGAGGCGCGTCAGCAACGTGTCGAGGGCTTTGGGGTAGGCAATAAACAGCCGTATATACGGTTCACGGATTACGTCGGCCTGGATAGACGCCACACCAACCAACTCACCCTCGGGTCGCTGGTTATCGTAAGCACCCGGATCTAAAAATAGGCTATCTACGCGGGCAGAGTAGAGATGGCGGCTACTGAAGGCGGAGCTGCGCGGGTTGTTACGTGCCTGATCGATGGTGTATTCAACCAAGAATACCACCATAAACACGGTCATGAAAATCGCCGCCGTGCGGGTGAACCGCTGCTTGGGAATGTGGCTGTAGAAGGTGTTGGTAATGTACGACGAGGGCCGGTACATACCCATAAGCATCAGTCGCGGCGCTTTCGTCAGCTGGTATTGCAACTTCATGCCCCTCGGGTGTTCCCGTACCTTCTTCAGACTCAGCACGATCAGAGCGATGTAAAAGCCCGCCACCAACAGGCCAATCCCAATCTTGACACCCAGCCAGACCGCTGGCGATACGTTGGGTTGCACAACCAGGTAGATCACCAGACCGAAGACGTAGAGCATCCCGACTACGATCAGAAAAAAGACAAACTGAAAGGCCAACGCAAAGACAATGTTGCAGCGCTTGTCGAGCCGGAGGATGTAACGGTCGAGGGGGCCGAGCTCGTCGGCCATCCGGCGCTGGGAATAAGGCGTCGAATAGGGAATGCGATCGTAATGAATACCCGACGGATACACGGCCAGTAATCCCACCAGCCCCACCCAGAAGGCCCGCATCACGAAGTTGGCCAGAAAGGCGGCAAACAGCACGTAAAAGATGGCCCGGATCATGCTGTACGACAGCGATATGAGCAGGCGGGGCATCCCCTCGTCGTTGAGCAGGAAATTGTGTTGCAGGTAACTGAACGCCGATTCGAGCAGGTCGGGCAGTTGCAGAATGGCAAACATGGCGACGCCCGAAATGGCCAGCTCGAGGTTCCAGCTTTGGGTGGTCAGTTCGCGTAGTTTGTCCTGCTCGTCGGGCGACAACGAGGACGTGGAAGAGTCAGACATGGGCTATTTATTTGTACTGCTTGCCGTCTTTCATCACGAACCGGACGCTTTGCAGGGTCCTGATGTTCTGGATGGGGTTTTCATCAACGGCAATGATATCGGCGAATTTGCCGGGTTCAATGGAGCCGATCTGCGTCTCCATACCCAGCAACCTGGCGTTGGTCATCAGCGCCGCCCGGATGGCCTCGACGGGCGGCATGCCTGCTTCCACCATGTACTCAAACTCCTTGGCGTTGTAGCCGTGCACATACACGCCCGCGTCGGTGCCGAAGGCAATCTTGACGCCCGCTTTGTAGGCTTTGGCAAAGGTCGCCTGGATTTTCGGGCCAATGGCCAGCGCTTTGGGCACCACCAGGGCGGGGTAATAGCCAAACATGCGGGCGGAGTCGGCGGCTGTTTTGCCCGCAATGATGGTGGGTACGTAGTAGGTGCCGTGTTTCTTGAACAGTTCGATGGCTTCGTCGTCCATCAGGGTGCCGTGCTCGATGGTTTGCACGCCCGCCCGGATGGCCCGTTTCATGCCCTCGGCGCCGTGGGCGTGGGCCGCAACGGGGAAGCCGTAGTCTTTGGCCGTTTCTACGATGGCTTTTAGCTCTTCCTCGTTGAACTGCGGCCCCTGCCCGTCTTTGGCGTTGCTCAATACGCCGCCCGTGGCTGTAATCTTGATCAGGTCGGCCCCTTCCTTGTAGCGCTGCCGCACGGCCTTGCGGGCTTCGTCGGGACCATTGATGACGCCTTCCATCGGGCCGGGGTCGCCCATCAGTTCGCGGCGGCTACCGTTGGTGGGGTCGGCGTGGCCGCCCGTGGTGGCAATGGATTTACCCACCGTGAGCACCCGTGGCCCGTCGGTCAGCCCGCGGTTGATGGCGTTACGCAGGGCGATATTGACGCCCGTGCCACCCAGATCGCGCACGGTGGTGAAGCCCGCCAGCAAGGTCGTTTTGGCGTATTTGGCGGCCTGGTAGGCCATGTCAGGTACGTTCTGCGTGTACTTGTCGATGGCGCCACCGCGCCGGGTTTCCATTTCCAGGTGCACGTGCATGTCGATCAGGCCCGGCAGCACGGTTTTGTTTTTAAGATCAATTACCCGATCCTGGGCCGTGGGGGCGGTGTAACCCCGTTGCACGGCGGCGATTTTGTTTCCCTCAACCACGATGGTCATGTCGCGTTGCAGGTCGTTGGTGGTGCCGACAAACAGATTGCCGCAGTGCAGGAGCGTGCGGGTGGTCTGCGCCAGCAGGGGTGATGCCAGCAGGCAAAGGCCCAGCAGGCAGGCCGTTGTTCTGATTCGTGCGGTGAGGTTGGGTACGTAGTGTTTTATCATAGCCGTTCGGACAACATGAAAAAGCCGCAACCCGAGCGGGCTGCGGCCATGAAGATAACAAAAAGCGGTTTGCTGCCTATCGGGCCGCTACTTCCACCAGCGCCTGCTTAGGCTCTGTAGACCCCGATCCGGGAAAGGGCGTCACGTCGCGCAGTACCACTTTGTAGGTGGTGCCCCCCAGCACAACGCCCGTCGAATCAGGGCGTTTGTTGGTGGGATTGGCCGGATCGGGACCGAGAGTCAGGCGCACCGATTTTGTGTCGGTATCTTTCGTAAGCACAGCGCGTAGGACAACATTACCACCCCAGATACAGATGGCATTGATTGGGCAGCGGCTGTCAGACAGGGAGTCGACCTTGACGGTCACGCCCGACGACAGGCGGCCCGATTGATTCTGCCCCAGTTTGATCTGGTTCGCCGGGGAAGGGGTTGAGGATGAGTGGGTACAGGCGAGGAAGAGGGTAGCCGAAGCAAACAGCGATGCCGCGGCTACGTTTACGAAACGGTTCATGTCGTATTTGTGAATTGATGCGATAAAAAAAACGAGGCGGCGCTGTGTGCCGACTCGTTTTCAAGACTCACCTCGTTGGGGCGGGGTTGTAATAAACCGTTGCTTTTTTTTAAGCGGCTAGTGGTAACATGGCGTGACCCGTGCGGTACCCGCCTGCTAGTTCTTCACAATCACGCCGTCGGCCACGAAGGTGATGGCTTTTTCGGGCTCGGTGATTTTGGCGATTTCTTCTTTGCTTTTGCCCGCATCTTCGGCGTAGTGGCGCAGTTCAGAAACGGGCGTAGTCGTCTGTTTGGCTACGCCTTCCACCACGACGGTTTTGCCCGAGATATCTTTCGGTACGAAAAAGCCGTAGTCTTTGAACGTTACGCGCATGGTTTGCCCGTCGGCGGTTTTAAGCTTCATCCAGCAGCCTTTCATCTGGCAAACCGACTCGACGGTACCTTCTACTTTGGTTTTGGCTTCGGCTTTATTGCCCAGGTTACTGGCGAGTTGCGCCGCCGGAATAGCGCCTTTCTCACTGATTTTCTTTCCGTGGTACGAATCCTGGGCAGTTGCTCCGTAGGTAAGGCCCAGCGATAGGGCGACAATAGCGATGAATTTCATAAAGTGGTTGTCAATGGATTAGCAAACGTCAGTTAGCAAACAGTAAACGCCAAATCTTCATTCCAGAACCTGTATCCAGCCTTTGCATTGGCTGCCACCAGGTGTGGTTAGCAGATAAAAATACGTGCCGTGCGGGGTTTTGTTGCCCCAGTTGTTCTGATAATTATCCGCCGCGAAGAGCAGGCGCCCCCAGCGGTTATAGATTTCCAGCTTGGCACCCGTCAGGCGCGTGTCGAAGACGTCGTTCTTGCCGTCGTCGTTAGCCGTGACCATATTCGGCAGCGGGCCGAAATTTTCGTAGGTGACCGGCACCCGTTGCGTGAGGGCGCAATCCTGCTTGTAGGCCGTGACCACCACCTCGTATTGCCCCGTTCTGGGGTATTGGTAATTGATGGGCAGCACCGTACGTAGCGTATCGCCGTTGCCCATCGACCACACAAAGCGATCGGCCCCGACGGTAGTGTTCTGAAAGGTCAAGACCGTTGGCGTTACGCAGTCCGACTTGGCTGAGAGCGCGATTCTGGGCGCAAAGGCATTGTCGGCCCGCACCGTGACGGTGCGGGTAGTCGAACAGCCCGCCTCGTTGGTGATCGACACGCTGTAGGTGGCTGAGGGCTGGGCCACGACCACGATACTGGCGGCGGTGGGAGTGGCGATGGCCGAGCCTGAGGCGCCGCTGCTTGTCCACAGGTACGTTATGCCGCCCTGCGCCGTGAGCGAAACGGGCTTACCCGCGCAGAGGACGGTGTCTTTACTGACCCGGAAATCGGCCGGCGACACCTTGATCAGCCGGGTGGTTGAATCAACGAGCTTGCAGTTGAGCGGGTTGTAGGCCCGAATGATGACCGGGTACGTGCCCGCTTTGTCGAAGGTGTAGGTAGCGCGGTTGGGGTCGGTCGAAACCACCTTGCCGTTGATCACCCATTCATAGCGTTTACCACCCACACTGGTGTTTTGCAGGCTGAGCGTCAGGGGTGTACAGCCCGCTACGATGTTTTTGCGCGTGCCTTCGTAGGTGTCGAATCCGGCCTGTAGTCGGTCGGTGTCGAATTTGAAGGCAATGTTGTTGCAGTTGGCATTGCCCCGCGTTTTGGACCAGGCCGTTGCCGAGGCCGGGAAGTGATTGGACCGGCAGCTACAGGCGGCGTGGTAGATGGTGCCATAGGGGTCGAAACGGCAGGTCCCCCCGTCGACATGGTCACCGTCGCGGACCGAGTCGGCCGGGGTGGTGTCGCCCATGAACGTACCATACAGAAACGACTTGGCTCCCTGCTCGAAGATCCCGAGCCAGAAATTGCTGCCATTGGTGGTGCGCTTGTAGGCATCGGCGGTAACGGGGAGGCCGTTGGTGCTGCTGCTTGGGTTAAAATTTCGGCTGGTATTGACCAGCCCGCCCCAGCCCGCCACGTAGATATTGCCGCAGGTGTTCACCAGAAAGGCCGTCGGTGAAATGTCGGGACCGGCGCGCCCTGAGCCAAACACAGTCGAGAAAACGGTTTTGGTAAGGTCGGCGTTGAGCGCGTGAATAAACTGACCGCTGCCGGCGTTACTGTAAACGCCGGCCGTAACGGGGTACCGGCCTTTGGAGAGCCCATACACGTGCGGCTGTTCGTTAGGTCCGATATCGATCAGGCTGGCGACATCTGAGCTACCCGTGCCCAGGTACGTGAATGCCGTAAGCTTGCCGTCGGTGCTACCGAGCCGGGCCACGTAGCCATCGTTCAGGCCCGCCAACTGGGGTTGCAGCGCCCCCAACGTACCCAGCCCGGTGCTGTAGGTGGTGCCGCAGACGTATAGCGCGCCCGACTTGGCCAGCCGCAGGCCAAACGCCATGTCGAGCTGCGAACCACCGATGCGGGTGGCCCAGTCAAGTTTAGAGAGATCGGCCGAGAGCCGGAACACGATGCCATCGGTGGGTCCTTTCTGGGCGGAGCCATCCGTAACCGGGAAGTCGGTCGATTGGGTGGTACTGGCTACGTACAGTTCGTCGGTGGGGCCTACGATGAGCTCGCCCCGAAACTCATCGGAATAGTTCTGTACCGCGCCCGTCAGCCCATACAGGTTCAGGCCATCGTGGTTGCTACCGCCCACAAAGGTGCTGCCGACCAGCGACGTACCCGCAGCGTTTAACCGGGTCAGAAACAGATCGCTACCGGCGCTGTAGCCAAGATAGCCGCTGTACACACTCGCCGTAACCCCAGCCTGCGTGATCAGTCGCGACCTGTAGGCGTTGGTGGTGACGGGGAAATCGCCCGAGGCCGTGCTACCCATCACGATCAGTTCGCCTTTGCTGTTGACCACGATGCTGTGCGGAAGGTCGGCTTCGGTGCCGCCCAACTGCGTGGCATAGAGCAATTGTGAGCCATCCGCCGAGAATTTCATGACGCCCACGTCGGTCATTCCGGCATAGCTGACCTGGAAGGCGCCCCGGGTGGTTGGGAAGCCCGTGCCCCAGACCGAGCCGGCTACGTAGGTGTTGCCTTCAGCGTCGTAGGTGGCGGCATGGCCGAAATTATCGGCGCGCGACCCTGAAAACGTGACGAACAGGAGCTCGGGATCGATGGTGAGCGGCTGGGTGTTGTCGTACCCGTTCGGGAACACGAACCGCGCTGTCTGGCCATCCAGCGCCCAGCGGGTGGGTACTTCGGTGGCCCGCTCGCCGCGTGTGACAAAGCTGTAGGGCGCGTTTTCCCGAAATGCAGTCACCGACGTCCGCACCGTCAGCCGATTGTTGGTCAGTTCGAGCCCATCGGCACCGTCGTAGGCGAGCCGAATTTGGTTGGGGTCGGTGCCCGGCTGCACAATGAATTCGTATTTGAGGGTTTCGTAGTAGGCGTAGACGCGCAGATCGATGCCGGGGTACAGGTTGTGGTAACGTACCTCGGCAAACCCCCGCGCCCTACCAGCCCACCGGCCCGGATCGGTACCCGAAAAATAGCTGAATACCGTTTCGACAGGTTTCGACCCCTCAATCTGGGCGGCACCGGTGCTGCCAACGGGCGTGACCAGTACGCCGTGCGCCCGGATGCTGGGCGATACGGGCTCGTTGGAAGGCGCGGTGGCGTGGCGGCGGGCGGTTTCGCGGGTATCGTAGAAAGCGTAGTGGAGGCCGTTGGTTTTCAGGTACAGGAACCCGCCGGGCAGGTCGGCCCGGAAACGCACGTCGGCAGGCCATTGGCCGTTGTTTTCGATGAAAACCAGCCCTCGGGGCGCGGCCTCAAGGGAAAGCCAGCTGAGTAGAAAAAAGAGGGTTAGTCGCGTTGCACGCATAAGGTCGGCACCTGTAAAAATCAACTGCCTAAGCTACAAAAAATGCGCCGGAACCGCGTTAAAAGTCAACAGCGCGTCTCCGACCGGTGGCGTAACGCGGCAGATATGGCCCTGTCGCTAGCTTTTCGGGGGTAGCGCATCGATTGTGGCCGTCGGGCAAGTATGTTTGAATCGGCCAACAAACCAATTGGTGAATGGCCGAGTTATTAATCTGTTTTTAACAAATAGCCCCTGCGGATGGAATTATATCAGCGCGTATTCGAGAACAACAAAAAGTACGTTGAACAACGCCTTCAGGAAGACCCGGAGTATTTCAAGGAAATGTCGTTGCAACAGTCGCCCGACTTTCTTTACATCGGCTGTTCAGACAGCCGGGTGCAGCCAGAAACATTTCTGGGTGTTCGGCCGGGTGAAGTCTTTGTTCACCGGAACATCGCCAATCTCATCCCCAACAACGACGTCAACTCGATGGCTGTCGTGCAATACGCGGTAGAAAACCTGAAGGTAAAGAACATCATTATTTGTGGTCACTACGGCTGCGGCGGCGTCGAGGCAGCCATGACCCGAAACAAATTCAATACGCTTGGGGTGTGGCTGCGGAACATCAAAGACGTACGGCGGATACATAGCGAAGAACTGACAGCCATTGAAGACGAAACCGAACGCTTCAAACGGTTGGTCGAGTTGAACGTGCGCGAGCAGTGCCTGAACGTGATGAAATTCTCGTTCGTGCAGCGGGCGCAGGCCGAAACGGGGTACCCGCGCGTTCACGGCTGGGTGTATGACCTGGAACGGGGCACCATCAAAGACATGGGCATTACCCCTGAGAGCCTTAAAGAAGACCTCGATCCGTACGTGTATAACCTGGACGGTGAACCCGAGCGAATCGTATAACACAAAAAAAGGCAGCGTCTGAAACGCTGCCTTTTTTGTGTGGGACCAATCTCGGTTAAACCATCTCCGTCTTAAACTCCGACGTTTGGTGGAACGTGATCTCGGGGTTGTTTTCCTGATTCATCCGCAGCATCCAGTCCGATTCGGCCAGGAAGACCGGGTTCTGATCTTTGTCGTAGCCGATCTGATTGCCTTTGAGGCGGATAAACTCATTCAACTTCACCTTGTCGTCCGACGTGATCCAACAGGCGCGGCTTGTGTTCATGGGCACCCAGCGGCACTTGGCGCCGTATTCGTGCTCAAGCCGGTACTGGATGACCTCAAATTGCAGTTCGCCGACTGT
The DNA here is from genome assembly GCF_000331105.1 of Fibrella aestuarina BUZ 2. Taxonomy (NCBI): domain Bacteria; kingdom Pseudomonadati; phylum Bacteroidota; class Cytophagia; order Cytophagales; family Spirosomataceae; genus Fibrella; species Fibrella aestuarina. The sequence continues at coordinate 3,739,675 of NC_020054.1, forward strand.
TCCCACGATTTTGCGGTTGCCGAGGGCCAGCGTAAATAACTGCGCCACGCCTTCGTCAGTCAGCTGCTGAATGCCCTTGTCCAGTTGCTTGGATTTCATCGGGTCGAGGTTGATCAACTCCTTGAACAACTCGGGCGAAAAGCTTGGAATACCCGCAAATTGCAGGTCTTCGCCTTCGGTCAGCGTATCACCGATTTTGAACGTACCTGTATCATACAAACCGATCACGTCGCCGGGGAACCCTTCTTCGACCACCGCTTTGGCATCGGCCATAAAGCTGAACGGCGAGGCAAACCGCACGTCCTTGTCAAGGCGGGTATGGTGGTAGAATTTTCCGCGTTCGAACAGGCCCGAGCAAACGCGCAGAAAGGCGATCCGGTCGCGGTGGCGCGGGTCAAGGTTGGCGTGGATCTTGAACACGAAGCCGCTGAACTTCTTCTCCTCGGGTTCCACAACGCGCTTGTCGGTGGGGCGGGCAATGGGTTCCGGCGAAATCTGGCAGAAACCGTCGAGCAATTCCTTTACCCCGAAATTGTTGACGGCCGAACCGAAGAAAACCGGTGCCAGCTTACCGGCCCGATAGGCTTCGATGTCGAACGTGTCATACACGCCCTCGATCAGTTCCACGTCTTCGCGCAGCTGAGCGGCGTCGCGGGTACCTACTTTTTCGTCGAGCAGGGGTGTGTCGATGTCGATCGGCAGCACGTCGTCTTCCACCTTCGTTTTGTTGACGCGGAAGAAATATAATTTTTTTTCGTTGAGGCTATACACCCCCTTAAAGTCGGACCCCATGTTGACGGGCCACGTGAGGGGACGTACCCGGATGTTCAGTTTCTCTTCCAGCTCATCGAGCAGGTCAAACGGATTGCGGCCTTCCCGGTCGAGTTTGTTCACGAAGATGATCACCGGCGTGTCGCGCATGCGGCACACCTCCATGAGCCGTTCGGTCTGCTCTTCGACGCCTTTCACGCAGTCGATAACCAGAATAACGGAGTCGACGGCGGTGAGGGTGCGGTACGTATCCTCGGCAAAATCTTTGTGGCCGGGCGTATCGAGAATGTTTATCTTCTTACCCTCGTAGTCAAAGGTCATCACCGAGGTCGCCACGGAGATACCCCGTTGCTTCTCGATCTCCATGAAATCGGACGTTGCCGACTTCTTGATTTTATTGGATTTTACGGCCCCGGCGGTCTGGATCGCTCCGCCAAAGAGCAGCAATTTTTCGGTCAGTGTGGTTTTGCCGGCGTCGGGGTGGCTAATGATGGCGAACGTGCGCCGACGGGCAATTTCCTGCTCGCGGTTCATTTAGTATTTTTCTAAGAATCAGGCCACAAAGATACGAAAAAAGAGCGGATGCCTTTCACCACAAAGCCCCGTACACCGAAGCGGCCGTGTGGCGCGTCTGGTGAGCGTGTGGCTCGGCGGCAACTGGGTTTCCCCAACTTTCTTGGGCCTGGCCGGTTTTAGTACCTAAACACAAAACGTTATGAAAACGAACATGTATGCGGCCACCGCGCTGGCCCTGATGCTGGGTACGTTCCAGCTGAGTTGCGAATCGAAGACCGAAAACAAAGCGGAAGACGTCGCCGAAGCCAAACAGGAGGTGATCAACACGCAGGAGGAGGGAGGTACCAAAGAAGAGGTCATGGACAAACAGGCTGACCTCGACTCGGCCCGTTCTGACTTCAAGAAAACCTGGGATGCCGACCGCGACGACATGCGCAAAGAGCTAAACGCTGAAGTGGAAGACATCGACGAAAAGACCGCCAAGTATGAGCGCGACATGAAAGATGGCAAAGGCGACCGCGCTAAACTCACGACGGGCCTAAGCACGTTGAAAAAAGAACGCGCAACCATGGTTGGCCTGCTGAAAGAACTGGATCAGGTAACGGCCGCAAGCTGGCCCAAAACCAAGAAAGCCATTGAAGAAGTGAAAGATGGTGTTGACGACCGGGTCGATGCCCTCGACGCCAACTAGCACAAAAAGTTTGGGCCATGCATGACTTTCCTATGGGCATCTCGTCTGATGCATAGCGAACGTCAGCGAAGCCGTTTTGCCACCAACTTATTAAGGCATATACATTCCCCGACCTTCCACAGTCGGGGAATTTTATGTTGGGTAATGTGTGAAGAAAATTCTACACTCTTGACGCCCCTCAACAGTTGCCTGGAATGAAAAATAGTTTGGATGGGAGAGTAAGTAGCTGACAGTGAGCAAACCAACCCCACCCTAACGCTAATTGGCCGCATCGGCTCTGTATTTGGCACAATATTTCTACGCCAGTATAGCAGACAAGACAACGATACGCCAATGAGACTCATGAACTGGACACCTACCCACTTCCCTGCTCCCATGCGCTCGCTGAGTCCGAGCACACGAGCTAAAGCCATCGAGATTGCCAACGCACTCATGGCCCGCGAGAATATGGACCGGCAGGAGGCTATCCAGCTTAGTATCATTGAAGCGCGGCGGCAGGCCAAAGCCCAGCTCGCTCCCGAGGTATCGATGTTGTCGTCTACTTTTTCACTCCAACAGGCGTAAACCCAAAACCTCAACATGATCTGGAATAAAGCCATCTACGATACGCTGACCGGCTGCGCAGCACTTTGCGACGAAACCGCTACGGAATCATCACGGTCGAATGATATTGAAAACTGGTACCGCTTCATTTTCCTAAATCTCGACTGTGCCGATTTGTGCCGTCAGGTGGCTATGCTCTATGTACGGGGCTCAGAAAACACCCGGTTGCTGGCGCAAGCCTGCATCGATGTGTGCGAAAAGTGCGCTGGTGAGGCGCAACAGTTCAGTTCGGAGCGGGCGCAGCAGGTATATGCCATGTGCCAGCAAACGATCCTGAGCTGCTCGAAAATCCTGTCGATGTCTACGGGCGACGAGCCATCAGCGCCTACTCAGGCAACCCCAGCGTCGCTGTTCTACGGCATTGACCTGCGCGACGCGCTGTATAACTAAGCAAATCATTTGTTTGACGTTTAGTGTTTACGATGTATCGGTTTGTCGACCTCGCTGAGAGGAGTCAAACAACGATGACTCGTAAACACCAAGCGTCAAACTTTTTTTATCCCAACGTTATGGAAACCCAAACACAACACAACCCCCAACTGGAGAAAGTAAAAGAGATGGTCGACGATATCCGCATCGCCATGATGACGACCGTCGATGAACAGGGTAATCTGGTAAGCCGCCCGATGGCCTGCATGCAGGTGGACGCCGACGGAACGCTCTGGTTTTTTACCCAGAAATCGTCACCCAAGGTCGACCAGATCCAGCATAATGAAAACAAGGTAAACCTGAGCTTTGCCAATGTTTCCGATGCGGACTACGTCTCGATCTCAGGTACGTCGCAGGAAGTCGATAACCGCGCCAAGATCGACGAACTCTGGTCCGACATGGCGAAACCCTGGTTCCCCAAAGGCAAGGATGATCCCGAACTGACGCTGCTGAAAGTGCAACCCGAACTGGCTGAGTATTGGGATTCGAACGACAGCCGCATCGTACGGCTGTTCGAGATGGCCCGCGCTGCCGTCACGGGCGACACCTACAAGGAAGGCGAAAACGTAAAAGTGAGCCTCTAATGTAAAGAAGAGCAAAGGAAAGGGAGTAGGGCGAAAAGGAGGGAGTGAACGGGTGTTTCCAGAACACGACCAGCCATATCCCTGCCTTTTCGCCCTACTCCCTTTCTGGCTTCTTCGCGTTCCCCATGATCACCCGACTGATTGATGCGGGCTGGGAGGTTATCCACCAGCCCGCTCATGCGTTATTGGCCTTCCAGCTAGCGCTCCACTGGCAGCCCGCCAAACGCCCCGAGCGTTGGGCCGAAACCCTCATCGCACTTACCGAACACGACGACGGGCAGGACCCCTATGAAGGCCGCAACCACCTGACCGAAGCCGGTGCGCCCCGGCACTTTCAGGTACTCGATTTCTCGGTTGGGCAGATGCAGAATATGATCAGCATCGCCCTTCAGAAAAGCCGGTGGAACGCCCTGATGGAGTCGATGCACATTACATTTCTGTACGAAGAAAAGCGCGGCCAAAGCGCTGACCTGGACAACTGCCTAGATCAGCAGCGGAAGAACCAGCAGTCATGGCGAAAACAGTACGGTGTCTCTGAAGCGACAGCCCGCTACGCCTATGATTTTGTGCAATGGTGCGATGCGTTTTCGCTCATTCTGTGCCAGAATCAGGTGCCCCCCGAAGGGCGTCGTCTGGAAATCAGCGTCGGGCCTGATGGCGAACACTACTACGTTTTTCAGCGGCCCAATGGTACCCTGGGTGTTGATCCGTGGCCCTATGAACCGGATACCTTCACGGTACATATCGAGTACGTTACGCTTGATCAGCTCACGTTCCGCGACGACAAAACACTCTACAACGCCCTTCAGAAAGCCCCCATTCAGGTACAGGAGTGGACGTTGGCGAAATAGTGAAAGGAGCGAACGTGTGCAAGCGATAAAGCGTGAATGGGCTGACGCTAAATAATGGATGCGTCAGCCCGTTCACGCTTCATCGCTTGCACACGTTCGCTCTTTGAACTACACCATTCGCAGGAGGATCGATGACCGCTCGGGTACCATGAAAGGCGTTTTTACATCCACACGCTCACCGCTTTCGACGGTGCCCTGGTAGGTGTCAACGATCACTTCGTAGTGGGTGCGCGCCTTGTGCGGAGCGGGCAGCGTAAACGGAATCGGCTCCCAGTAGCTGTTCAGAATCCAGAGCAGTTTGGAGCTACCCTCTTTGGTTTCGTTGATCAACGTACCTGATTCGTCCTGCTCGTCGACCCGGGCTCCGTCGATCCACAGGGCGAGGCAACGGGTATCGCCGTTGGCGTAGTCCTGCTCGGTGAATACTTCGCCGTCGGGTCGCAGCCAGTCAATCTGCTCCGTGTCGTAGAACTTGCGACGACTCAACAACGGGTATTTCAAACGTACCTGCGCCAGCTGACTCACGTAGTCGAACAGTTGCTGATTCTTTTCCTCCCAATTCCAGTTGAACCAGCTGATGTCGCTGTCCTGGTTGTAGCCGTTGTTGTTACCATGCTGGGTACGTCCGTATTCGTCGCCCATCATAAACATCGGAGCCCCTTGGCTCAGCAACAGCGTCGTCATGAAATTACGCTTCTGGCGTTCGCGGGCGGCGTTGATGTCGGCGTCATCGGTTGGGCCTTCCACGCCCATGTTCCAGCTTTCGTTGTTGCTCTCGCCGTCGTTGTTGTTTTCGCCGTTGGCCTCGTTGTGCTTTTCGTTGTAGCTAACCAGGTCATTCAGCGTAAAGCCGTCGTGCGCAATGATGAAGTTCACGCTGTTGCCGGGGCCACGTCCGTCGGCGTAGAGGTCGGGGCTACCCAGCAACCGTAACGTCATTTCGTGCGCCTGCCCTTCGTCGCCTTTCCAGAACTTCCGTACGCAATCGCGGTATTTGCCGTTCCACTCCGACCAACGTACCGGGAACTGCCCGACGTGGTATGACCCGATATCCCAGGGCTCGGCGATGAGCTTAACCTGGCTCAGCGTGGGGTCCTGATTGACCGTGTCGAGGAACGACGAAACGTTGTCGCCCAATTCGCGAATCAGCGCCGAAGCCAGATCGAACCGGAAGCCATCTACGTGCATTTCCTGCACCCAATAGCGCAGGCTGTCCATCACCACCCGCAGCGTTTGGGGATGCGTGAGGTTGAAGGTGTTGCCCGTACCGGTGTGGTTCATGTAAAACTGAGGCTGCTCGGGCACGGTATGGTAATATACCCGGTTGTCGATGCCTTTGAACGACAGGGTGGGGCCCATCTCATTGCCTTCGGCAGTGTGGTTGTAGACCACGTCGAGAATCACCTCGATGCCAGCCGCGTGCAGGTTTTTAACCATCTGCTTGAACTCATGCACCACGTTGTCGCTGGAGGCGTAGCCGTTGTGCGGCGCAAAAAAGCCAATGCTGTTGTAGCCCCAGTAACTTTCGTTGGTGAACTGGTGCACGGGTAGTAACTCGACCGCCGTAACACCCAGCTTTTGCAGATACTCGATCGCCTCCGGCGTGCCCAACGCGGCATACGAACCCCGGATGCCACCGTCGATGGTCGGGTGCTGGTAGGTGAAGCCTTTCACGTGCATCTCATACACCATCGACTTGTGCATGGGCGTACGGGGTGCCTGATCGTCGCCCCAGTCGAAGGCGGCCGAGTCGATCACTACACTTTTTGGCGCCACTTTACCGCTGTCAACCTCGCTCATTTCGCGATAACGGTCTTCAGCTTCGCTTTCGTGGTTGTAGCCGAGCGTATCGACTTCACCGCCTACGGTGCCGTGGATTTCGCGGGCGTAGGGGTCGAGCAGTAGTTTGTTGGCGTTGAAATAATGCCCCTCTTCGGGTGCATAGGGGCCATCGACCCGGTAGCCATACAACTGGCCGGGACGAACGCCTTCAAGGTAAATGTGCCAGACATTCTCGGTCTTTTCGGTTAGTTCGATGCGATGCGTTTCGTGTTCGCCCCGTTTTGAGCTGAACAGACAAAGGGATACGCTGGTCGCGTGTTCGCTGTAAATAGAGAAATTAACGCCCTGTTCGTCGACAGTGGCACCCAGCGGATAGGGCTGGCCGGGCCGCGACGGAATGGTAGGCGCCGAAGCCATTTTATGTGTAATCATAACGGTTGAAGACTTGGTAGAAATTACCAATAAATAAACCGCCCGGCCGGGCCCATTGTTTGGGAATTGACGCGCCTTTTCGGCTTTTTCAGGGAAACACAAACCGGCAATTGGACTAACCTCAACTAGAGGTCAGAAACCCCTAAAACAAAAAAGCCTGCACTCACAGAGTGCAGGCTTTCCGATCCCACCATTCACTACACTACCAAAGCCAAGCGTCCCATTGTTGCATGGGCCGACTCGACTTTACTCTTCTGGCGAAGCAGCAACTCACGGGTACTAGCCGCGATGTCGGTCTGCTCAAGCACATCTCTATATTCGTCGAGGGCTTCGGCATCGCCGCGCTGACATTCTTCAGCAACGGCTTTGTCGGTACTGCCCGATACGGCACTTTTGATATTGATCCAGGCGCGGTGCAGATCAGAAGCCAGGCTGGTGCCGCCTTCCGGATCGCCGCCCAGCGCGCGGATCTCCCGATCAAGTTCCTGACCGAATTCGGCGCGTTCCCGCGACTGAGCCAGAAACAGGCTCTTCAATTCGGCATCTTTAACGTTTTCTGCGGCCTCCTGATAGCCTTTCTCGGCATCATGGGCGCTTGTCAGCAACTTGTTCAGTTGGTCGAGGACTTCGCCCCGGGTTTCTTTAACATTCATAGCGTTGATTATTGATTGCACAATGTAGACTGAAAAATGGATACTCTATAGGAAAACTGCCAACGAAGCTATTAAAAGCTAAAAATCGAGCAACTGGCATTTCTTACTGTCCATTCTCTCGCTTACACCTTGCGGTTACTATCATTTCTGGGGATCGTGCCCCCAGTTTTTCAGGGAAAAAAGCCAGTTACTACCTGCTACCTCCTGCGGCTTTTGGGCCGAGTGGCGGCGCACGTAACTGATTACCTTGCGCATGTGGGCGTAGTCGTCGTTGGTCAGATCGGCCTTTTTCGTATTCAGAATCCGGATGATCTTTTTTCCTGACTGATGCCCAACCGATTCGGCGGCGTCATCGTCTTTCTGGCCAACCTTCTTCGAGTCATCGGTATCCAGCCACTTCTCCAGCGCAGCAGCTGTCATATTAACAACTTCGTTGAATTCGTCGTATACCTCTTTCTTTTCCTGATCGTCGAGTGTTGCCGTTGCCATGACTTAGCCTGTTCTAGTTAACGTTGCCTACTTACCGTTCATTGTTTCCTCTGTTCGATATTGTTTCGACTTAAACGAAACAATGAACGATAAGTAGTAAACTTCTTGGTTATTCGATTTTGCCGTCTTTGGCATCGCGCTTCATCTTGTCATTAGCAAATACGGCGATATCGACCCGGCGGTTTTTTGAGCGGCCTGCCTCCGTGCTGTTATCAGCAACCGGCTGCGATTCGCCATAACCTTTCTCGTCAAGCCGGGCTCCTTTTACACCCACGCTTTTCAGGTAACTGGCTACAGCGTCGGCCCGCTCTTTAGAGAGTTTCAGGTTGTAATCGTCTGGGCCGGAGGCGTCGGCGTGCCCCTCGATCAGCACGTCGGTGTCGGGGTATTTTTCCAGCGTCTGGGCAAACTCAGCCAACTGACGCTTAGTGGCCTCTTTCAGGTCTGATTTGTTTACATCAAACAGAATATCTGAGCCAAAGGTGATTTTGATACCTTCACCGACCCGCTCGACAGTCGCGCCGGGTAGATCGCGCTTGAGTTCCTCGGCTTGCTTATCCATGCGGCGACCAATCACGGCACCGGCGGCACCGCCAACCGTAGCTCCGATAATGGCCCCTAATACTGTGTTTCCTGATTTACGGCCAATAACACCACCAGCTACCGCGCCCGCACCGACCCCAATGGCCGCACCGCGCTGCGTTTTGTTGGTGTTCTGCTTAACCGACTTACAACTCATCATAACATCGCTGGTGGTCAGGCTGGAAGCGAGCAACAGCGCTACCATACCTTTGCGATTGACGTTCAACTTGTTCATAACGTGATAGTGAATTTGATTTAGCCATATATAGCCAAATCATGTACCACATCTGGTCGAAGACGAAAAAAAGCCGTAAGTAACTCGCTACCAATCTAACAATGAGTTGGTTAGAGTATCGCTGGAAGGCGGTCGCAACGGACTCGGGTAGCGACCTGACTATACCATAAGATCGCCAATTTGTGGAAAATATTCTACAAGAATTGTAGACTAGTACGCATCAACCGTGCAGGCGGCTCAGGAACTGTTCTTTGAAGTGACGCCCCAGCGGAATCGTCCGTTCACCAACGCGGATTTCGTTGTCATCGAACGTGTCAACCCGCTCTGTATTAACGGCATAGGAGCGGTGTACCCGAACCAGCGACGAATATTCGATCTTGTCCAGCACCGCCGAGAGGGACAGCCGCAGCGAGTATTTCTTGGTGTCGGTCAGGAAGGTCGTGTAGATATCGTCGGCTTCCAGGATCTGAATGTCCTTGAGGAAAATTTTGATGAACTGATAGCCCTGTTTGATGAAAATGTGCTGCCCCATTTTCAGGATCAATTCGCGGTTAGTCGATTCGCCGCTGCTGGCAGTCGTCGGGCTCGCGGCCGGCGTCTTGTCGGTTCGGCTTAGGTTATTGATCGCGATGTCGATCGCCAACCGGAGGTTCATGAGGTTGTAGGGTTTGGTCAGGTAGGCGACCGGGAAGGTTTGTTTGGCGCGCGCCACTGTTTCGGCATCGGAATAGGCCGTGAGGTAAATAACCGGTACCGGGCGGATGTCATTGATGCGGCGGGCGGTTTCGATGCCGTCAAATTCGCCTTTAATCGTAATGTCGCACAGAATGAGGTCGACATCGTTGTTCCGAAACAGGTCGATGGCTTTGAGGCCGTTGTTGGCAATGCCCACGACGGTATAGCCTTCTGATTCCAGGTGATCGCAGAGCGTCATGGCCAGAATGGCCTCATCTTCAACGATTAAGAGATTCATACAAAGAGGAAGTCGCTTTTCATTCATCGAAACTAACGCCATCTGCTTGCCTCAGGCGCGTTAGTCTCCATTCAATCCGGCGCCAAGTTACTGTTGGATATGTAAACGAAAATGGAGTCCCTGCCCGGGCAGCATAACGCAGTTGCCGCCAATCTGTTGCGACAGGCCCTCGATGAGCCGTTTCGGGAGTGGTACGCCCGCCCGTGACCATCGGGTAGGGTGGGTGTCGAGCCCGGGCCCCTGATCCAGCAACTCGAGGAGCCAGCCATTTTGCTGTTTCAGACTAATGGTGACAGCGGGGGGCTTGGGGGCGGCATGGTGCGTGGCGTCGGTGAGTAACTCGTGCAGAATTAGTCCCACCGGCAGGGCCAGGTCGGCGTTCAGTTCATCCGTATCGAGTTGTAGCGCCAACTGAGGGCATACCGGCTGTTGCGTCAGCGACTGATACAGGCTACAGACATATTGCCGAAGGTTAATGTCGGTGGGTTGCCCGCCCAAATAGAGTCGTTCCTGCAAGAGTGCTACCGACCGGGTTCGGCTGATACTCTGTTGCAGCGACCAACGAGCCGCCGGTTCGTGGGTTTGACCCAACTGCAGTTCGAGCAGCCCGATGGTGATGGCCAGGTTGGTGTTGACCCGGTGGCTAAGTTCGCGCTGCAGAATTGCCAGATGAGCCGATTGCTGCCCTAGCTGGTAACGTACCTGGCGGAGCTGATAACCAAGCGCCAGGCAGATCATCGCCAGCACCCCACCAGATAACAGCCAGTAATGCCAGTATGTGGGCGGAAGCAGCGTCATGGCAAAGAAGAGGTTGTGTTCGGCTACCAACCGTACAAAAACTAGGTAGCCGTGGACAATAAGCACAAAAGAAGCGACTCCTGCCGCCACAATGTGGGTGAACAGCAGCTTCGTGAGTGTCAGAGACCAACGTTTGTTGGTCAGGCCATTTGCAGGGTATGCGCGGGAATCGTCAGCCGGACTTGCGTACCCGCCGACGTATCGATGGACAGGCGGGCGCCCAGCTGATCGCTGAGGCTGTAGATAAGACGGCGACCAAATGACGTTTTGCCCGCGTTATTCCAGGTCGCCGTGTTGAAGCCCGGTCCGTTATCCGCCAGTAGCAGGCAGAGATGAACGTCGTCGCGCCAGAGTTGCAGCGTCAGGTTAGGGCGCGTGGCCTGTGGGAAACCATATTTAAACGCGTTGGTCAGTAACTCGTTCATAATGAGGCCTAACGGAATCGCCACGTCGACGTCGACTTCGTCGATGTCGAGCCGGAGTGAGCGGGTCAACTCGGCGTCGGAATAGCCATAGGCGTCGCTCAGGAATCCGATCAGGTCAAGCGAAAACTCCCGCAGATTGATGCGCGTGGTGGCGTCTGACTGATAGAGGCGCTGATGGATCAACGACATTGCCTGCACTCGCTGCTGACTTTCGACGAACGCCTGCCGAACCGGTATGTCGCTGATGCGATTGGCCTGTAACTCGAGCAGACCGGACACCACGGCGAGGTTGTTTTTGACCCGGTGGTGCAGCTCGCGCATCAGAAGTTTGAGCTGCTCTGACTGCCGCTGCACTTCCGCCCGGCTGTTTCTGACGCGCTGATACAGCAGTAGAAGCAGGCCCGACAGCAACAGAAATACCCCTGCACCCACGCTGAGCCACACTATCTGCTGGGCGCGGCGCTCGTTTTCGTCGTTCAGGGTTTTGATGATGTGGTGGTTTGTCTCGGTGTCGTAACGGGTTTGCAATTCGGCCCGGGCAAAATCGGCTTTGGCCCGGAGGCGGGACAGATCGCGGGCTTTGTCGGCTTCGATACGGGCCAGTTCGCCTTCGTGCTCGAGCTGAAGGCGCGTGCGGGTCTCGGCAAGTAAGCGATCCTTCTGCGCCGAAATTTCGGCCAGTTGGCGCGCCCGATCAGTGTCGAAACGGGCTTGCATGATCGTAATCTGGCGACTTTTGTCGGCCCGGAGGAGTGAGTCTTCAATTAGCTTCTGCTCTTCCAGCATCGCCAGCGCCTGTTGGTAGTTGCCCGCACCCCGATACGCTTTGTAGCTGATCATCAGTGTGTTAAACAGCCGGTGGGGGTCCTTAATGGCCCGGGAAAGCGTTATGGCCCGGTCGGCATAGTCAACGGCTTTGGGGTAGTCGCGCAGGCGCTGGTAGGCGTTGCTCAGGTTCCGGTTGTTGTGCTCGAGGGCTGTTTTTTCGCCCAGCTTCGTGTTCAGCGCCAGCGCTTTAGTCAGGTGCTCAAGCGCCAGCTCGGGTTTGCCAATGTCGCAGAAGTATTGCCCCAGGTTCCCGTAAAGTAAAGCCAGCGTCGACAGGTCGCGGGGTATTAGCGTAGCCTGAATGGGTTCGAGCAGGGCAATAGCCCGCTGATAGGCTTTGTAAGCCGCGGGCAGGTTTTTAAGATCACGCTCAATAATGGCGATGGTATTCAGTGCATTGGCAATCTGAGCCGGTCGGGCATTAGTCGCTACAAACGCCGCGTGAGCCTGGTTGGCATAGGCCAGTGCCCGGCGGGTCAGTTCGGCCACGTGCTGGGAGTCGCCCATGCGTTTGTAGGTAAGCGCCAGCGTCTGGTACACAGTAGCGACGCCCACTTGATCCCGGAGCTGCTCGCGATACGATAACGCCTGCTGAAAATGACTGAGCGCCTCGGCATAATTGCCGCGATCGCGCTCTTCGAGGCCCAGGGTCAGATAGCCCTGAGCCATATCGGTGGGCTTGCCGGTTTGCCGACTCAGCGAAAACAACTGTTTGGCGTACCAGTACGACGAGTCGGGCCGCACAAACCGATGCGCTTGCCAGCGGGCGTAAATACCTGCAACCTGTGCTGAATCGGGCGGTGGAACGGTGGGATTCACCAACGTACCCAGCCCAATCAACAAACTACCGTAAAGTTGACTCATCCAGAAAATGGTTAAGGTGTAGGTACGGTGAGGACTGCATGCGCGACTGGCCGCGAGTGTTCAATACACGAAGCTACGCAACTTCTAGTTAATAGCTTTGCCCGCTCTTACGAAGTAGTAAGGTACAATACAACAGGCTTTTATAACAATACCGTCAGGCCCGCTTGCTGATAAGCGGTCACTAACGCCGGATCGGCCCCGGCATCGGTGATGAGCACTTGCGCCAGCGTAAGCGGGGCAAACTGAAAATAGCTGGTTCGTTCGAGTTTAGAGGAATCGCAGAGCAGGTACGTATGCTCGGCCTGCGCCGCCATCTGCAGGGCTGTACTGGCTTCTTTCTCGCTGTTAGCACTGAGCCCGTGCTGACTCGATAGCCCGTCGACGCCGATGAAGGCCCGCTTGGCTCGATATTGCTGCATGTGTTGAGCGGCCATCAACCCATGAACCGCCTGCCGGTCGGCATCGACCTCGCCGCCGACCAGATTGATCGTGACGGAGGAGCCAAGCAACTCGCTCACAATGGGTAACGAATTGGTGATGATCTGGATGCGTTTGTGGCGGATGAACGGGCAGAGTTGAAAAACAGTACTGCCGCAGTCCAGAAAAACCGTGTCGCCTTCCTCGATCTGCTGGGCGGCCAACTGCGCGATGTGTACTTTCTGCTCGTATCGTTGGGCCGCCTTGTGTTCAAATCGGAAGGGCTGCGCCATATCCACCCGCATGGCCCCACCCCGCGTGCGGATGAGCAGACCCTGATCGGCCAATTGCACAAGGTCGCGCCGGATGGTCATCTCCGAGGCTTGTAACAGAGTAGCTAAGGTATGCACGTCGATCGAGCCGTGTTCCTCAAGGGCGGCCAGAATGCCTCGCGTCCGGTTTTGAAAATTCATGAATTAAGTCGTTGTTTGCACATAGTTGAACAAAATAAAACAAAAACGAACAATATGGCTGCTGATTACGTGCGAATAACCGACGAAAAATTGCTTTCCGACAACTGGTATGTTTTGAAACGCTACACGTTCGACTACCGCCAACGCAACGGTGAGTGGACCACGCAAACGCGCGAAGCCTACGACCGCGGCAATGGCGCGACGATTTTGCTGCATAACCCAACCACCGATACCGTGATTCTGACGCGTCAGTTTCGCCTCCCTACCTACGTGAATGGAAACCCCACGGGCATGCTAATCGAAACCTGCGCCGGCTTGCTCGATAACGATCAGCCCGACGATGCCATACGCCGCGAAACGGAAGAAGAGACGGGCTTTCGGCTGTCGAACGTGGAGAAGGTGATGGAGGCCTACATGAGTCCGGGGTCGGTGACCGAACGGCTCTTCTTTTACCTCGCCGACTACAATGCCGATACGGAGCGGCGCGCGGGTGGGGGCGTCGATGAGGAGGAGATCGACGTGCTCGAAGTGCCACTTTCCGACGCGCTTCGTATGATCGAAATCGGCGAGATTATGGACGGGAAGACAATCATGTTACTATATCACCTAAAACTAAGGCAATTCGCTGCTGCTACCTTATGATGATTCTTATCGCCGGCCCCTATCGGGGCGGCACCAACGACGACCCGGCCCTGATGGCCCGCAACTTAGCTACACTGGAATCGGTCGCTCTGCCGCTGTTTCGTGCCGGGCACCTGCCTATGATCGGTGAATGGGTAGCGTTGCCGCTCATCCGCCTAGCTGGCTCGAACCGCCCCGGCGACGAGGCCTGGAATGCCATTCAGTACCCGGTGGCCCATCAGCTCCTTGACCGGTGCGACGCCATACTGCGTCTTGAAGGTGCCTCAGCTGGTGCTGACAACGACGTTCGTATTGCCCGCGAACGAGGCCTGCCGGTATACAGTAGGGTAGAAGACGTGCCTGGGGTGAGTGCCGCCCAAACCAAACCATAAGGCTGTTGCTTGTAGACACGACGCCTACAAGCAACAGCCTTATGGTTTTCAAGCACTAAATGGTTGGCGAGCCGCCGGTAATCTGCACGGTGCTGCCGGTGGCGTAGCTTGAGTCTTCGGAAGCCAGGAAGACGTAGGCGGGCGCCAGTTCAGCCGGTTGACCTGCGCGTTTCAGGGGTACGTCCTGCCCGAAGGTGCTGGTTTTGTCGGGTGGCATCGTGGCGGGGATTAGCGGTGTCCAGACGGGGCCGGGCGCGACGCAGTTGACACGAATGCCTTTTTCGGCCCACACCTGCGCCAGATTGGCGGTAAAGTTCTGGATGGCCCCTTTGGTAGCAGCGTAGGCCAACAGTTGCGCATTGGGCTTGTAGGCGTTCACCGAGGTCGTGTTGATGACGGTGCTGCCCGGTTTGAGGTGTTCCTCCGCCGCTTTGCAGATGTGAAACATAGCGAAGATGTTCACCCGAAAGGTATGGTCAAGTTCCTCGGCGGTGATGTCCTGGAGCGACTCGTGCGCCATTTGGTAAGCCGCGTTATTGACTAGAATGTCCAGGCCCCCCAACTCGTCGACGGCCCGCTGAACGAGCTGTCGGCAATGGGCTTCTTCGCCAATATCGCCGGGTACCAACACGGCTTTGCGGCCCGCTTCCTCCACGTACCGGGCGGTCTCGCGGGCATCGTCGTCTTCATTCAGGTAGGCGATGAGCACGTCGGCTCCTTCGCGGGCAAAGGCAATCGCCACCGCCCGGCCGATGCCCGAGTCGCCGCCGGTAATCAGCGCTTTGCGGCCCACGAGTTTGCCCGATCCTTTATACGACGTTTCGCCGTGGTCGGCTTTGGGGGTCAGCTGCGCATCGGAGCCGGGTGTATCTTGTTCCTGCTCACCGTAGGGTGGCTGCGGGTATTTGGTCAGCGGATTCTGCAAAACAGCCGTAGTGGCCTGGGTTGTTGACGGGGTCATTGTGTCTGGGAGATTGGTTATCCTGTATAAACCATACCCGCGTCGGCCCGAATTGTTGGTAATAAGGTCTATCTGTGAGTTAATGGTCTGCAAAGATAATAGACTTTATATAGAATGAACCGGGGACCGTCCAGGGGTGTTTTTTAGATATACACTCCTTCATGCTATCAACTATTTTCATGCTGAAAACCGCGCTGTTGACCACCGCATTGCTGGGGCTGACAGCGCTGGCCCCGACTGCCTGTCGCCAGGCTGCCCCCGCCGACGTAACGGCCCCCAAGCCCCGCACCATCGTCGACGCCACCCTGCTGGGTACGTATACGCCTGATCAACTGCGGAGTCGCTATACGGGGGTGTCGTCGGCATTGCGGCTGCTCACGCGCTACGGCATTCAGGTGTATAAACTCACCTACCGGACCACCAATACTGACGGAACAGCCATCGTGGCGTCGGGGGCGGTGCTGGTACCCGATACCGATGGGCCGGTTTCCTTACTCAGTATGCAGCACGGCACGCTGGGGGGCGACGACCAGGCCCCGTCGTATTACCGGAGCAGCAGCGAAGTGTATTCGTTTGGGTCGGTATTTGCCTCGACGGGCTACATCGTAGCGGCTCCTGATTACATCGGCTACGGGGCGTCCAACAAGGTGCCGCATCCCTATCAGCATAACCAGTCACTGGCGTCGGCATCGCTCGATATGTTGCGGGCGACCAAGGAGTTTCTGGCCGATAAGCAGGTCAACTGGAATAAGCAGCTGTATATCGCGGGCTATTCGGAAGGTGGATACGCCACTATTGCCCTGCAAAAAAAGATCGAGGAAGCGGCTGCCGACGAGTTCACGCTTACGGCGTCGAGCGCGGGGGCCGGTGCCTACGATGAACCGGCTTTTATGCGGCATATCGTGAACACGAAAACGCATGGCAATACCGACTTCAACCGGCTGTATCTGTGGGTGTTGCTGACGTATGATCGGATCTACGGCCTGAATCGACCGGCGTCGTACTACTTCAAGGAGCCTTACGCCAGCCGGGTGAAAGCCGACGGTCGTTATGCGCAGTTAAACGCTAGCTTCAACGAAACGCTGACCGATACCTTCCGCAAGGCCGTAGCCGATGGCACCGATGCGGCGTTTGTGAAGGCCGTGCAGGACAACGCCATTTACGACTGGAAGCCCGTGACGCCCACGCGCCTGTATCACGGCGACGCCGACAACACGGTGTTCTACTTCAATACGCAAAATGCCTACGAGGCCATGCAACGGCGCGGGGCAACCAACGTAGCGCTCTATCGCCTGAAAGGTCGTAATCACTATACCGGCATCCTCGATTTCGTGCTGGGTACGTTCGAATTCTTCGGCGCGAAGCAGGTGTAGGGTATTTAAGGGTTGGCACATACCGTTTCCGGTTAACTCAGGCCAACCCTTACACTCAGTTCTCCGGATAACTCACAAAGGCAAACCGGCGGCTGTCGGGCGACCAACTGGGTACGTTGAGGGTACCCTGCCCGCCCCGAAACCGGGCGAGTTCGCGGAGCTTGCCCGTCTTCAGGTCCATGAGGCGTAGCATGACAGCTTTGTCGGCCGGGTGGTTGCTGCCCTGATCGACCAGGTAACTGATGAAGACGAGCCAGCGCCCATCGGGTGACGGGTGTGGAAACCAGTTTGAAAACGCGTCGTTGGTGAGTTGTCGGGCGTTCTGTCCGTTGGGATTCATCTGCCAGATGTCCATCTTTCCCGACCGCATTGAATTGAAGTAGATCGTTTGCCCATCGGGGGCATAGTCGGGTCCGTCATCGAGGCCTTTGGCGGTTGTCAGCCGCGTTTCGGGGCCGCCATTTACCGGAATCGTATAAATGTCGAAGTCGAAGCTGCCATCGCCCTGGGCACGTTGCGCCACGTAGGCGAGCGTGCGGCCATCCGGCGACCAACCATGCCAGTAGGAGGGGGCCTGCTCGGTGACAAGGCGCGGCGTGCCACCACCAATGGGAACTACGTACACCCGCGACGACCGGCTGTTACTGCCCGGCAGGAGGTCGTTGTTGCTGATGGCCAGCAGCTTGCCGTCGGGCGAGAGGCCGTGGTCATTGTTGCTGTTCGTAATGTTGCCGGTAGGAATGCGGGTTTTCTGCCCACCCCGAACGGCCACCCGATACAGGCCCCCTTGTTCGTTGATAATCAGCGAAGTGCCGTCTTTCGTCCAGTTGGGCGCTTCGAATCGGCCTGTGTCGCGCCGAATCACTGTCCGCTGGTTGGTGGCCAGATCAAATGTTTCTAACTGACTGATGACGGGTTGTGGCGCCGACGACGCCCAGGGCATGAGCGCAAACAGGCAGTACAGGTGTCGCATGTGAACAAAAAAGAGTCTGGTTTAGGAAGGGCAATACTAGCGAAAAGCCCCGGCTCAATTAAGAACCGGGGCTTCTCTATCATAGATCGTTGAGTAAATCAGGTACGCGTACTTGATTAGTCGATTTTGAACGACTCCTTAGCGGAGTTCACGCCCGACTTAACGTCGTCGGCGAGTTCATCAACTTTGTTATTGTAGTCAGACTTGGCCTGTTGCTTGTTGTATTCTGATTCAACCTGGTCTTTTGCCTGATTGAACTGTCCTTTGGCTTGATCTTTCACCTGGTTGAACTGGTCTTTCGCCTGATCAACGTATTGGTTGGCTTGTTGCTTCACCTTCTCGAACTGGTCCTTCGCCTGGTCTTTCACCTGATTGAACTGGTCTTTCAGGCCTTCTGAGCGTTTGTTTGCTTCATCAACCAGTTTCTCACGAGTTTCTTTGCCGCTGCGGGGGGCTGTGAGGATACCAATGGCTACGCCAGTTAAAAGGCCGGTCAAAAAATCACGTGTACTGCGCATGATAATGTTCGTTTTGGAAGTTTGAAAAATGGGTTATTCGGGCAATTGCGACTCGTTTCGGGTACTGGCCTGTGAATGGAAAGGCCAACGAAATGGAGTCGGTGAGCCTTTTACTAGAACCGTGCCCGGCGTTTTACATCGCCAGCAGCACCTTTGGCTGTTTCAGCCGCTTGATCAACGTAGTCGTTATACTGGTTGCGGATGGCATCGAGACCGTCCTGCAGTTGACCCTGAAGATCTTTAAAGAAGCTATCGGCGTCAGAAGAGAGTTTATTCCGGGTTTTGCGGCCGCTTTCGGGGGCCAGCAATACACCAGCTACTACGCCAACGGCAATGCCTATTAAGATACCTGGTAGTGACTTCATGTGTTGGTTGTGTTATGGTTTATTGGTCATAACGACACGCATCATAGGGAAAAAAGCGTACCAGTTTGTGCAAGGAAAGATAAGTATTATGTATAAGTTATTGTAGGTCAAGTGATTGGGTTTTAGGGAACGGCAAAGTGAACCGAATCGATTATTTTGCTGCCGGGGAAAAAGGTCTACAGTTTGGCGACCACAACCCCCAATACCCTCTACGTTCTACAACGATGCGATTCAACTATTTCCTGTCAGCAGGCCTTCTGTGCCTCCTGGCGAGCTGCGCTCCGCAGTCAACTATTTACATAGTGCGCCATGCCGAGCGCGCCAACGACTCCGATACGACCAGCCTATCGGCGGCGGGGCTGCAACGGGCCGAGCGCCTGAGTCAGCGACTGGCCGGTTTACCCCTCGACAGCATCTTTGTAACCCCCTATACCCGCACCCGGCAAACCGCTGCGCCCACCGCTCGTTCAAAGGGTTTGCCGTTGACTCAATATGCCGTGAAGCCCGTCACCGAAATCGCTGAGCGGGTGCGTAGATTTCGGGGTAAGTCGGCCCTGATCGTCGGTCATAGCAACACGGTGCTGGAGATTGCCCGTGCGCTGGGTACGTCGCCAAGCATCCGCGAAATCCGTCACACCGATTATCAGTACCTGCTTATTCTGCGTTTCCGGCAGCCGTCATCGGGTCAGCCACGGGTTACCCTTCGCGAAGACACCTACTGACCGGCGCATCTGGAGCCAATCGTTCATTCTTTCAGTGACCACCGTATGCCTACATTCACTCCTACACTTTTTCTGAGTCTGTTTTCGGCTACCCTGACCCTGGCTCAGGCTCCTCAGGCGGCGTCATCCACGTCGCTCGCGACCAAACAAACAAGAGCACAGGTCAACGCCAACGGCAAGCATGTCCGGGTTGTCCGCGAAATCCCCGATACCTACAAAGGCCGTGTCATTGTGGTAGGGTCGGGAGGCGGGGTTGTGGGCCAGGAAACGACCTACTCCCTGCTCGATGATGGCCGTCTGTTCAGCAAAAAGACGGGCGACAAGACCTACACGTATATCGGAAAGCAAACGGCCGCCAACACCAAAAAAGTATTCTGGTCGGTGGAAGACCGCTGCGCCATTAAAAAGACGACGTATCAGAAACCCGGCAACCTGTATCGGTTTGTGGGCTGGCGCAAGGGGCGTGAGGCATACAAAGTAACCTGGGCACCGGGCGACAAAGCGGTGCCGGCCAATTATGAGCAGGTGTATAAGGGCTTCACCGGCATGCTGCCCAAATCATAAGCCTGGCCCCGACAACGGACCCAGCAACTCATCCACCACCTAACGCGATGCCTCCTCTATGCCTACACGACTACGTTCTCTTCTCATTGTCGCCGCCTGCGTTCCCATAGCGGTACTGGCGCAACAGCCCGCCCTGCCACAACGGGGCTTTTCGGTTAAACAAAAAAGCGGACCGGCCGATGTGGAGTTGCCCCGGCGACTGAAGGCCGATGAGACGCCCCTGCCAACCAACCGGCGGCAGGCACCCACGCTGACCGCTACCGGCGCGCCCACGCTGACGATGCCACCCCTGCGGCTGCGGGTAGTGCGCGATGCGCAGTCGGGTGCCCCCATCTACATCGAAAATCAGTCACCCACGCCCAGCGCCGGCAATCGGCAGGGGCGGCAGTCGGCTGCGGCGGCTACGTTCTCGTTTTTGCGCCAGGTACGTAACCTGATGGCCATCAACGACCCGGATCAGTCGTTTACCATCCGCCAGACCCTAACCGACGAACTGGGGCAGACACACCACCGGCTCACCCAAACGCACCGGGGCCTGCCCGTCTACGGCGCCGAACTGACCGTGCACCTGACCAACGGCGAGGTGACGCACGTGATGGGCCGTTACCGCAACGTACCCAGCACGCTGGCCATTTTGCCGACGTTATCGCTGAGTGACGCCGGTAAGGTGGCCATGAACGACGTTGGCCGCAAAACCATCGTGCAGATGTTCGGGCAAAATCTCCTCAAGATGGAGCCCGTCAAAGGCGAGTTGTGTGTCTATACGGGGCTGGACGGTAGCAACGTACCCGCCCGGCTGGCCTACGACCTCACCATCCGCCCCAACCTGATGGAACGCTGGCAGTACCTTGTCGACGCCGAAACCGGGGCGGTGCTGCATAAATTTAATAACACCTGCGGGGTCGATGGGCCCGTCAACGCCACTGCCCGTGACCTTAACGGCGTGTCGCGCACGTTCAAAACGTACCTGAGCGGGACCAGCTATTACCTGCTCGACGCCTCGAGGGCCATGTTCAGCGCACCGAAGTCGAAAATGCCCGACTCGCCGGTTGGCGCGATCTGGACCATCGACGCCAAAAACACGTATGGCGACAACCTGAAGGTGAGCCAGGTTACGTCGGCCAACAACACCAACTGGACGCCCACGGCCGTATCGGCCCAGTACAATGGGGGCGTGGCTTACGACTACTTTCTGAAAACGTATGGGCGGAATGCGATCAACGGCAACGGGGGTACCATCGTCTCGATCATCAACGTCAACGACGAAGAAACTGGTAAAGGCATGGATAACGCCTATTGGAATGGCGAATACATGTTCTATGGCAACGGCGACGTGGGGTTCAAGCCGCTCGCGGGGGCGCTCGACGTGGCAGGCCACGAAATGAGCCACGGCGTGATTCAGAACACAGCCAATCTGAATTACCAGGGACAATCGGGCGCGATCAACGAATCCTATGCCGACGTTTTCGGGGTGTTGATCGACCGCGACGACTGGACGGTTGGCGAAGATGTGGTGCAAAGCCGGATCTTTCCGTCGGGGGCTTTGCGGAGCATGCAGAACCCAAACCAGGGCGGGGCCAAGGGAGATCCCAACGGGTATCAGCCCAAAACGATGGCGCAATATGTGAGTACGACCGAAGACAACGGCGGGGTGCATATCAACAGCGGCATCCCCAACTACGCCTTCTACCAGATCGCGACGGCCATTGGCAAAGACAAAGCCGAACAGATTTATTACCGGGCCCTGACTACGTACCTGACCCGCTCGTCGCAATTTATTGACCTGCGGCTCGCGCTGGTGAAAGCCGCCACCGACCGCCACGGCGCCAGCAGTGCCGAAGTAACGGCAATAAAAACGGCCTTCGATAACGTGGGCATCACCGAAACCAGCAGCACACCCAAACAGGATACCCCGACTATCCCGACAGCCAACGGGCAGGATCTGGTCGCCGTGATCAGCACCGGCGATGGCAAACTGTACAGCACGCCCTATCCCAATACGGCCTTCACGGTCCGTAGCACCTCGCAGCCACAACGCCGCCCCAGCCTCACCGACGATGGGAAGTACGCCGTTTTCGTAGGAGCCGATAAACGCATCCGGGCCGTAGACATGACGCGCCCCGCTTCGGAAACCGTGATTTCGACCGAGACGATCTGGGCCAACGCGGCCATTTCAAAAGACGGCACCAAACTGGCGGCGCTCACGACCAACGAGGACGGCAAGATGTATATCTACAGCTTCGATCTGGCCAAGTGGCAAACCTTCACGCTCTACAACCCCACGTCGGCCAGCGGCGTGAAAACGGGGGAAGTCGCCTATGCCGATTCGTTCGAGTGGGATTATTCGGGCGATTACGTGATTTACGACGCGTTCAACAAACTGAACAATGCCACAGGCAGCCCTGTCAACTTCTGGGATGTAGGCATGATCCACGTGTGGGACGGGGCGAAAAAGAATTTCGCCGATGGTCGAATTGATAAGCTGTTTACCGACCTCGACGAAGGCGTTAGCATCGGGAATCCGTCGTTTTCAAAGACCTCGCCTGACATTATCACGTTCGATTATTTCGACGAAACGAGCGATACCTATTATGTCATTTCGGCCAACGTTGAGAAAGGCGATGTCAAGCTGACCTACGAAAACAACACACTCGGCTTCCCCAGCTATTCGCGCACCGATAATGCCATGGTGTTTACGGCGGAGGTCAACAGTAAGGAAGTCGTGGGGATCATTTCGCTCGAAGCGGATAAGATCACGCCCAAGGCTGGTACGGAAAAAATACTCTACAACAGCGCCAAATGGCCAGTCTGGTACACAAACGCGGCGCGGGCCATCCCGACCAAAACCAACCAGACGATTACGTTCAATGCTATTGCCGACCGCTTGATCTCGGCGGGCAACCTGACGCTGTCGGCCACGTCATCGGCCAATTTGCCGGTTGGGTTTACCGTAAAATCGGGGCCAGCCGAACTGGTGGGTAGTAGTCAGCTGAAATTCACCGGCACGGGTACCGTTACGGTGCGGGCCTTCCAGGAAGGAAACAGCACCACCTACGCCGCCACGCCTGTCGACCGGACGTTTGAAGTGCAGGCCTTGCTCGCTACCGAACCCGATTGGAGCGGCCAGGTACGTGTGTTTCCGAATCCGACCCGCTCGCGCGTCGCGGTCGAACTCCCGGCGGGCATCGTCTGGACGGCAGCCAGTTTGGTCAGCAGCAACGGGGCCGCGGTGCAGCAGCACCAGACCGCGCTGCCCGCCCCCACGCTCCACCTCGATCTGGGTACGTTACCCACTGGCCTCTACCTGCTCAACATAGACACCAACGAAGGCCAGGTACGTCGGAAGATCGTGCGGGAGTAAGGAGTGAATAATGAATAATGGAGACTGAATAATGTATAATGGGCTGGCGCATTAACAACTCTGCGCCAGCCCATTATACATTATTCAGTCTCCATTATTCATTATTTCTCGGTGCTTTTCAGGGCCCAGTAGACCAGGACGGGCTGGAAGAAGAGGCGGGTCAGGCGCTTGCGGTCGGTGTCCAGACCGAAGGCACTGCGTTTGTTGACGTATTGGGAAATGTTGCCGGGGAAAACTGCCGTGAAAAAACCCGCCGCGATTTTCCCGACCGTTTCCTGCTGGTTAGGGCCGGCGAACACTAGGCTGCTGCCCAGCGCAATTTCGGCGATCCCCGAATAGACCACTGTATCATCGACGGGCAGGGGCACCCAATCGGGCACCTGGGCCCGGAAGGCCTTGCGGGCAAACGACAGGTGGCTTACGCCAGCCACAATCAGGTTGGCCCCCAACAGCAGGCGGGCCACTTTCTTAACCGTTTTCTCGTCCATCGTAGTGTATTGATTGGTGCGCGTTTGACCCTGTTCGTGGGAGACTGCGCGGCGTGATTTGCCCATTCTTAACCCCGCCTGGCCGGCAGTTGTTGGGCGAGAACTCACTTTTACGTAAACGAAAGCCCCAACGGCGCGGTTAGCTAAGCATGGCAAAGGTGTCGCTGGGAACGTTACTGGCCCGCGTTGGGCTCGACTGGTTTATTCTCGCCCTGTTGGGTATGATTGGGTTGGCCCGCCTCTGGCCGGAGCCTGGCCTCGGCGACGGGCCACTGTCGCTGTCGGCGCTGACCAACTACGGCGTTTCGCTCATTTTCTTTTTCTACGGCCTTCGGCTCAACGTCGAACAACTCAAGGCGGGGTTGCGCAATTATCGGCTACACCTGCTCATTCACCTCACCACGTTTGTGCTGTTTCCGGCGCTGGTACTCGGAGCGCGGGCCCTGTTGGTCTCGCCTGAAACGATGCTGCTCTGGACGGGTATTTTCTACGTAGCGGCCCTGCCGTCAACGGTTTCGTCGTCGGTGGTGATGGTCTCCATTGCCGAGGGCAACATACCGGCGGCTATTTTCAACGCCAGCATTTCCAGTCTCATTGGCGTTTTCATTACGCCCATCTGGATGAGTGCCCTGCTGAGCGCCAGCAACGGGCAGTTTGATTTGCAGGGCGTTATCCTGAAGCTGTCAGTGCAGGTAATCGTGCCGGTGGTGCTGGGCCTGCTACTCAACAAACGCTTAGGCTGGTTTTCTGAACGTTACAAAACGGCCCTGCGCTACTTCGATCAGCTGACGATTTTGCTCATTGTCTATACCGCGTTCTGCGAGTCGTTCACGCTGAATCTGTTTCGCGGCTACTCGGCACTTGATCTGCTGGCGCTGGCAGGCGGCATGTTGTTGCTCTTCTTTGTTGTCTTTTTCGTGGTGATGCTGGTGAGTCGACTACTACACTTCAGCCGCGAAGACCGAATTACGGCCCTGTTCTGCGGGTCCAAAAAATCGCTGGTGCAGGGGAGTGTCATGGCCAAAGTGCTGTTTCCGCCCACGGCAGCGGGCGTAGTGCTGCTGCCGATTATGATGTACCACGCCCTGCAACTCATCGTGGCCAGCATCCTCGCCAAAGCCATGATCAACTGGCATCCGAAGTCACCGCCGAACCGGGCAAACGCCCCTCAGGTAGTGACCGATTCAGAGATGTAATACCGGCTAGTCTATAACAAAAAAGCCCATTCCGCACGGAATGGGCTTTTTTTGTGCTCGAAACGAAGCGGTTATTTCAGCGTGACGAAAATCAGTCCGTTAGACGCATTGGGTCCGTAAAGCCGCGTAGCCTGTGCTCGTTCAGAAGCCGCTTTGGGTCGTTCGATCCGCAAGCTGGCTATTCTGTCGACGGGTAACTTACGCATCGCTGAGTCAGTAGTTACGGTTCCATCCACCACGTAAACAGGCTGCTGATGAGCCGGGATAGGGCGACTTGGCGTGCAGATACGAATCGCGGATGCTGAGATTTGTTTGCCCGCCTGAGGTGTCGAAGACAACACCGGAGCCGATAGAGGGAGCACCAATGAACGAACTTTCACCTCGGATGGCGCGAGAATACCCTTTGGCATCAACGCCGACTGCCCATAGCTTGCCGAGCCGAGCAGGCAGCTTATCCCCATGATACCAACCAGTTGCCCTATTCGGTGCTTTCGTTCCGTTTGCATACCCTTGCTTGTTTTCATCTGGCTAACGTACCCACAAAGAAACGAAATTGCAAAACTGATTTATTTAGCCTTCAGCGTGATCTCGACCAGTCCATACTGCGCTTTGCTGCCGTAAGCATCGAGTCTAGGGCCACTCTTCCAGACGCTGATCGACTCGATGGAGGCGGGGTCAATAGCGTCCATCTCGGCTTTGGTGATCTCTTCGCCATTGATCACATAGAGCGGTTCCTGACCCATAAGGGGGCGCAAAAGCGGTTTGACGGTCATTGTAGGCTTACCGGAAGTACTGGCGGTTGCTGTAGATTGGCTCTGGTCGTCGGGGTTTGCGGAGGTGCCTGTCTGATTAAACCCCGTCGCTTTTGCCGGCTTTTTGTCGAGTTGAAAATGGATAGGCAGGTTGTATTTCACCGCCACGACCCGTCCGTTTTGTTTGCCCGGAATCCAGTTGGGCATGAGCGACACCACCCGAACGGCTTCTTCATCGCAGCCTGCACCGATGCCCTTCAAGACGCGTATCTGATCGAGACGACCATCGGCATTCACTACAAACGAGATAAAGACTTTACCCGATACGTTCTTTTTTACAGCCTCGGCTGGGTAACGAAGGGTCTGGCCCAAAAAGCGATACAGCTTCGCCTGGCCACCCGGAAACGTGGGTACCTGCTGAACAACCGTGAAGACTTCGCTTTGCTGTGAGGGCGTAATGCGATACGGTTCAACAACGGGTTTGGGTACGTTGGTGGTTGCCGATGCCGGGTCGAGCACAACGTTGACGTTCAGTATACTGATATTCGTAGCAACGGGGATCGTTTGTGGCTTGAAGCCAACAAAGCGGGTAATCAGCGTACTGCCAGCGGGCGCGTCGAGTTGAAAATGACCTTGCACATCCGTGGTGGTGCCACGCTGGCCATTTTTGACTTCGATGGTGGCACCCGGCAACGGGCTGTTATCACTGGCCCGAACAACGCCGCTTACCCGCACCGAAGCGCTTGCGGCGCTAACTGTTTCCGGTGCATGAGCGGTTTTTGGGGTTAAACGCAGATCACCGAATACCACAAGATCACCATCTTCAGGGTTAATCGTCAACTCCATATCCTGGTAGCCCCTGGCGTTGACTGTCAGAACTGTACTGGTAGGAACCGTCAGCTGAAAATGGCCTTTTAAATCAGTTGTTGCTCCCGAACTGGCTCCTTTAACCGAGACAAAAGCGCCCGGCAGCGGGGTACTCCCCTTGCCAGAAATGACGCCTTCGACGTAAACCTGCGCCGTTGCTCCGGGCGTCGCTAGCGCACCAGTTGAAGTATCAGATGTAGGTTCGGGGGCAGTTGTCAGCGCGAGCAGAGCCGTGGTAACCGGCAAAATGAGCGCGTATTTCCAGAGGGCGCGCCGTTGGGTGTGCTGTTTATAGATCATTTGTATGCGTTGTTTAAGGGATGGAAAATTGGTCTGATTGGTACTGAAAGGGTGCGTAAGGGCATCGGTCGGTAAATCGAAGGCGTAACTCACCAGAAAACGGGCGTAGTCGTCTCGCTGCGTGGTGGCCTGCTCGGTGGCGAAGCGATCGGCCAGAAATTCGTGGGTCTCGCGGATGGCCCGGCCGTAGCCCCAAAGCGCGGGATTGGGCCAGCAGAGGGCCTGCGCCAGTTCGATCAGCAGCACGTCGACGCTATGCCACTGCCGGATGTGCCCCAACTCGTGCTGCCGAACCGTCTCCGACTGGGTATCGGCGGGGTTCAGCACCAGATAGCGGAAGAAGGAGAATGTGGGTGTCTGACTATCGGGTGGGTATACCAGCGTGTGGTCAGGTTGGGAAGCCGTCGGCCATTGGTGGATGCGCCACAACACCCGCCCAACGCGCCAGCCCGCCCGTACTGACAGGACGACAGCGCCAGCCAGAACTGCCCAGTACAGTAACTTGGGCCAGTCGGGGAGAATCGGTGCTGAATCGGTCAGCTCTGTCGCGGAGACTACGTACCCGGCCTCCGCCGTGACCGTAGCCGTGACCGGTGCTTCGTCGGCCCATAGCCAGCCCAGGCTCAGGCCGGGAACCTGCACCAGGGGAAGCAGAAAGGAAGCCAGCAACGTACCCAGCAGGTAAACCCGATTGAGGCGTAGAAACGTGTGGTTGCGCAAAAGCAGCCAGTAAGACCCATAGAACAGACACAAAAACAGATTGGCTTTGAGCCAATAGAGCAGGAGGGGCGTCATGGTTTCCGGCGGTTTAACAGGTCGATGATCTCATCGGCTTCGTTCAGGCTCAGGTTGCGATCTTTCACGAAAAAGGAGACCAGCTGCTTCAACGACCCGCCGAAGTAGTTGGTCATCAGTTGCTCAGTTTGAAAACGGCGGTACTCGTCTTCTTGAATCAGCGGGTAGTACTCGTGCGTTTTGCCGTAGGCGGTGTAGCCAACCACCCCCTTTTTCTCCAGAATTCGGATAATGGTCGATACTGTATTATAGGCCGGTTTCTGGCCTGTCGAGTCGAGAGCAGGTAGCTCTGTCAGAATGTCTTTGACAAACGCTTTTTTCAGCCGCCACAACACCCGCATGATGTCTTCTTCGGCATTGGTCAGTTCGCGCATAGAGGATCGTTGGATTAATAGTATAAGCCAAAACTAATGAATTAGTTTGAAAACTAAACAACTAGTTGGTGTTAAGATCAGATTAAATAAGCGATGACTGACATGAGGACCTAACCAACCCCATCGAGTGACGGATAATTATGAGATTTTATACTTACTAATATAAAATACAATTTTTTATAAATAAACCTACAAGTAGCTGTATACTTAACTTATTAATAGATATGGTATTTGGTGTGTATGGCCTAATTATATTCTGATTCAATAGAATTATTTAAAATAAAATAAGGCTTCAGATTCTATGGTGATTGGATTGTTTGCATCCGTTAAATAGATTTGCTAAGTAGATTGCGTAGTTACACTTAAACAAAAACACTTCAGATGAGAAGATTGCTACTGCTGAGCATCTTATTGGTGTGTGCAACTTGGTCTGCTGGCTGGGCTCAGGAGCGAAAAATTACGGGACGAGTTACCGCGGACGGCGATGGAGGTGCCATACCGGGCGCGTCTATTGTCTTAAAAGGAACCACACGGGGGGCCAACACCGATGCCGAAGGGAACTTCAGCATGATGGTTCCCGAAAAAGGAGGGAAGCTGATTGTCAGCTTTGTCGGCACCGTTACCCAGGAAATTGAAGTGGGCAACCAGTCGGTCGTCAACGTTCGTCTGGTTACGGATGCCCGTCAGTTGAGTGAAGTAGTGGTGACTGGTGTGGGTGTTGCTACCAGCAAGACCAAGCTGGGCATCGCGGTCGAGTCGGTGTCGGCTAAAGACCTGCCGCCTGCACCCACGGCTTCTATCGATCAGGCCTTGGTCGGTAAGATCGCCGGCGCCCAGATCGTATCAGCCAATGGGACGCCGGGAGCACGGGCCAACATTCTGCTGCGCGGCATTAATACCGTAAACCGGGGAACGGCCCCCATCGTCCTGCTCGACGGAATTCAGGTAGGTGCGACCGATCTGAATACGCTGGACCTAAGCAGCATCGACCGCGTGGAAGTGGTGCAGGGGGCAGCGGCATCAACGCTCTATGGGGCGCAGGGCGCCAACGGCGTTATTCAACTCTTCTCGAAGAAAGGGCAGGAAGGGCCGGTGCGAATCAGCTTCAACAACAGTTACGCGAGCAACGAGTACCTGAACATCGGTAACGTGCGCAAAGCCGATATGCACGCGTTTGTAACCGACGCCAGTAATAACGTCATCGGGTCGTCGGGCAAACCCATCACGCTGGATCCCGCCACAACGACCTGGACGGAAAACGTGCAGTACAATGCCCTCGACGTCAACAGTAACGCCAACAAGCCGTACAATCAGAACCTGAAGTACTATGACCACTATGCCATGTTCTTCCGGCCGTCGCAGACTGTCAACAACTCGGTCAACGTGTCGGGGGGCGGGGCTAATTCGGACTTTAGCGTCACGCTGTCCAACAACTACCAGACGAGCAACATCAAGAATAACGGGGACTTTAACCGGACCAACCTGGTGAGCAACGTCGGGGTAACGCTGGCAAAGAACCTGAAACTACGGGCGATTACGCAGCTGGCTTACACGCGCAACACGCTGAAAGTGAGTGACCGGACGCTCATCTATTCACTGAACAACACCCGGCCTTTCGCGGATTACGACTATGTAGACCCCGATGGAAACTACGCGCCCTATTTCGGCAGCGCGTCGGGCGTAAACGGCTACAATCCGAACTACTACCTGCAGACACGTACCCACGCCGACAACAAGATCGACCTGCTGCAAAGCATGAACCTGACCTATCAGCCGATCAAGTTTTTGGATCTGAACGCTCGCTACGGGATCAACTACCAAACAGAAGACGACCGCTACATCTTCCCCAACCAGACGCAGAACCGCAACATCGTTGTGAACCCGACGTACTACGACGGCCTCAACGCACCGGACGCCAAAGGGGAAATCAGCGATTATAATTACAAAACCATCTTCCAGAATGCCTTTGCCAGCGCAACATTCAAGACGGATTTTCAGGAAGATTTCAAGCTGAGCGTGCCCATTCGGACGTCGACTTTGGTGGGTGTTGATTATCGCAAGAACGTGTATAAAGAGTTTTTTACGTACGGGACCGGTTTGCCACTCTATTCGCCCTTCACTATGGCGCAGGCAGGTACGTTCCGGACGACTGCCGACCGCACTACGCCGTTCGTTACGTACGGTGTCTTGGCGAGTCAGCAAATCGAGTATGGTGAATACGGAGGAATCACCGGTACGATTCGTAGCGATTATTCGTCGGCATTCGGTCGGGGGTCAACGCCCTTCACCTTCCCGGCGGGGAGTGTATACATCCGGCCTTCGTCGTTTAATTTCTGGCAAAACAGCGGGCTGGGACAGGTGCTGCCGGAGTTCAAAATTCGGGCGGCCTACGGTGAGGCTGGTATCCAGCCCCGCCCCTTCGACCGCTACGTAACCTTGGCCACCCGTACGCTGGGTACCAATAACGTGTTTTACTACAGCCCGGCGCAAAATAACCCCGACCTGAGCGTGGAAGTATCGCGTGAAACCGAATTTGGTACTGACTTCGCGCTCAAAGGAGGCAATGGCGCTTGGTTGCGGAAACTGAACTTCTCGTTCAGCTACTGGAAACGAAACACGGATAATGCCATCTACAACGTAGATACGGCCCCTTCGTCGGGCATTGGCACGCTGAAAGACAACGCGTTCTCGCTTGCTTCGCACGGTCTGCAATTCTCACTAAACACGACGGTCTACAAGAGCCAGGATTTCAACTGGAACCTGCTGGTCAACTTCGGACGGCAGACGTCGGAAATCACGGCGGTGAAAGGCAACGGCGAAATTGTGGTGACATCGGCGGCCGGTAGCACCAACTACGTGTTGCGCGCTGGCGAAAAAATTGGTCAATTGTTCGGGTTCGTGGCCATCCGCGACTTGAATCAGATCCTGCCCGACGGAAGCCCCGCTATCTCGGAAGCTAACAAAGGGTTGTATGAAGTGGCTAGTAACGGCTTCGTCGTGAACAAGAATACGAAACAGCCGCTTTTCAGCTCAAAGCAGTACAGCCTCGGTGACCCCAACCCGACGTTCACCTCGTCGTTCATCAACGATTTCTCCTTCCGCGACATCGTGACCCTGAACGTGCAATTCGACTGGACGCACGGCAGCCATATCTACAACCAGACCAAGTCATGGATGTACCGCGATGGGATTCACTCGGATTATGCCAACCCGATCACCATCAATGGGCAAACAGGGGCCTGGACGGCCTTCTACCGCGGCGTGTATCAGGCGGGTGCTAACAACGGGACGAAAGATTACTTCTACGAAGATGCCTCCTTTGTGCGCTTGCGGAACGTAGCACTGAGCCTGAACGTGAGCAAACTGCTGCCCCGCATTCCGTTCCGCAACCTGCAACTGCAACTGAGCGGCCGCAACCTGCTGACCTGGACCAAGTACACTGGCATGGACCCCGAAGTAAGCTCAGGGCAGACGACGGGCAACGAGAACTCAGCCTGGGACCGCGGAACCGACCACAACACCATGCCTAACCTGCGTTCGTACCAGGTTGGCCTCAATTTCGGCTTTTAATCATCTACCGTACAGCATCGATGAAATCAACACTAAAAAAGACCGCCTTCGCGCTGGCCGTGATCGGTACGATGGGGGCCTGCAAAGAGCAGCTTGACGTCAAAAACCCTAACCAGCCAACGCCCGGCAGCGCCGCCAGCGAAATCGGGGTTATTTCGCTGGGCCAGGGAACGGTTTACGTAAACGGCATGGGTACCAGCGCTGGTATCAAATATTATGATGGCGTACCCGGCGGATTCTGGACAGGCGCCATGGGTTTCCACGAACTGATGGGCGATGTGGTTGGCGAAGAAGCCGCTAATCAGTACGGCAACCAGATCGGGATGCCGGACCTGGTGACACTCGATGATGGGACGAAAGTGGCTAACCCCAGCTCGATCCCAACGCAGATTGCGTTGATCCGCACCATCAATGTGAATGCCAACGCCGGGGCCAACCCGCTGTTCTACGAATGGGCCTACATGTACAACCTGAATAATGGTATGAACAGCGTACTCGACATTGCGTCGAAAACAACGTTCAGCGGTGATGCGGCCGCGCAGGCCACGAAGCTGAACACGCTGAAAGCCTGGGCGTATTGGTGGAAGGGCTATGCCTACTCGCGCATCGGGTCAATCTACTACGCGGGTATCATCAACGACAAAGTGGGTGTGACCAACGGCAACTACGTATCGAAAGAGAAAATCATCGAGGAGGCTACGAAAAACTTTGATCTGGCCGTGACGGCGCTAAACGTCCTGGGTAGCGGCGACACCAACTACCGGACCGTTCTGGAGGGACTGATTCCGGCATTTAACCGGGTTGGTAAAGGAGTGGTGCCTACACCGGCCATGTGGATTCGGAACATCAACACCATGAAAGCCCGCAATATCCTGGTCAATACACCGGCCAAGTCAATGACGGCTGCGCAGTGGGGACAGATTCTGACGCTGACGAACGCGGGAATGACCGCTTCGGACAATACGTTTACGGGGCGCTCTAATGATAATGCCGACTTCATCAATTCCCTGAACGGTACCATCGCGTTAAAATCGACGGGCGTACCGACCTCAACGACCTACAAGATCAGCGAGCGACTGATTCAGGACTTTCCGGCGGGCGACAAGCGGCTGAGCAACAACTTCACGCAACTGGCGGCACCGGCGCTGTTCAATACCGACCGGGGTAACTCGTTCAACACGCGCTGGCAACTGGTCAACAAAGGCAAAGGACAGGCGGGCGTTGTCGTGCTGAGCAACCAGGACGTGGGCGGTTACGAACTGTATCTGGCGGGTACGTACGAAGAAAACGAACTGATGAAGGCCGAGGCCAAACTGTACACCAACGACATCGCCGGTGGGCTTAGCTCGATCGACGCCGTTCGGACGTATCAGGGCGCGGGGCTGGCCACGCTGTCGGGCCTGACGCAGGCGCAGGCACTGGAAGAACTGCGGAAAGAACGCCGGGTGGCCCTTGCGTTCCGGTCGCTGTCGTTCTACGATGCCCGCCGCTGGGGCGTGATTACCGATGGCCGGAAGGGTGCGGTGGTGATCGACAAAGCGGGTAAGCTGAACACCAACGCGACGATCAACTACAACTTCCTTGACTACTGGGACGTACCTGACAACGAACTAGCTTACAACCCGGCCGCGGCCAATAGCGCCCCGACCAAAAATCCGAAGTAAACCCGCGTTTGCTGGTTGACACGTATCTGACGAAAGCCCGATCTCTGGATCGGGCTTTCGCCTTTTATAGGCTGGTCAACGTGCATCACGCCCTGCCTGAACTGAAAAAATGGGCCTTTGTACCGCAGAAACCCGGTTTTCAAGTCAAAAATGGCGTTGCGGCTGTATCTTGCCTAATCCGTTGCCAACCTCTCTACTATGCGTCGATTCGTTACTCTGCTTTTGCTGCTTCTTGTCGCGCAGCAGTCGCTTGCCCAGTCTGAGCTAACCCCCACCAGCATCCTGTCGGAGCGTGAACGCGCCAAGTTTGTCGATGAGGTGCTGGAAGATCGCTTCGCCAACCTGCTGCCCACGCTGATGCGCCGCGAAGGCATCGACATGTGGATCATCATTTCCCGCGAATACAACGAAGATCCGGTCCTGAAAACCATGCTGCCCAGCACCTGGCTATCGGCGCGGCGACGCACCATCATGGTGTTCTTCGACCGGGGAGCGAAAGAGGGGGTTGAGCGGCTGGCCATTGCCCGCTACGACGTGGGTAACCTGCTCAAAGGCGCCTGGGACATCGACGTACGGCCTAATCAGTGGGAAGCCCTAGCCGCCATTATTCAGGAGCGGAAGCCAAAGAAGATTGGCCTGAACCGCTCGGCCAATTATGCCCATGCCGACGGCCTGACGGCGACCGAGCAAACGGAATTTCTGGAAAAACTGCCCGCCGAGTACCAGAAACGCATTGTGTCGGCCGAAAAACTGGCCGTCGGCTGGCTCGAAACACGTACCCCGAAGGAGATGGCCGTGTACCCGCTCATCTGCCGGTTGTCGCACCAAATCATTCAGGAGGGCCTGTCGGAGCAGGTGATTCAGCCGGGCGTGACCACCACCGACGACGTGGTCTGGTGGTTCCGGCAGCGCATCACCAACCTCGGCCTCGACACCTGGTTTCACCCGACGGTCGACGTGCAGCGGGCCGACAATCAGGAGTTTGAGCACCTGCGCACATTCTCGAAACGCCCCGACAAGCAGGTGATTATGCCCGGCGATTTGCTCCACGTTGATTTCGGTATCACGTACCTGCGCCTCAACACCGACCAACAACAGCATGCCTACGTACTCCGCCCCGGCGAAACGGCCGTACCTGAGGCCATTCGGAAGGCGTTTCAGCAGGGTAATCGCTTGCAGGACATTCTGACTGAGCAGTTTGTGGCGGGAAAATCGGGTAACCAACTACTGCTGGGCGCGCTGGCGCAGGCGGAGAAAGAGGGCATCCGGGGCACGATCTATTCGCACCCGATCGGGGTGCATGGTCACGCGGCAGGCCCCACCATCGGGCTGTGGGATCAGCAGAAAGGCGTGGCCGGCTCGGGCGATTACCCGTTGCAGGCCAACACGGCCTATTCGATCGAGCTAAACGCAGCCGTGGAAATTCCCGAATGGAAAAAGATGGTCCGGATTATGCTCGAAGAAGACGGCTTCTTCGATGGGAAGTCGTTCCGTTACATCGACGGCCGCCAAACCGAGATCTACACCATCCCCCGCACACTCGGGTACGTTCGGTAAAAAAGCATGGGGCGTGGGGCCGGGGCATGAGGTTTATTGGCGCCTTACCCCACGCCCCCGGTCCCACGTCCTACGCTATGACAAACAAACGAACTGAGATACTCGCCGGGGTGTCGACTTTTTTGGCTACGATGTACATCATCGTGGTGAATCCGGCTATTCTGAGCCAGGCGGGGCTGCCGTTTTCGGGGGTGCTCACCGCCACGGTGCTGCTGTCGTTTCTGAGCAGCCTGATGATGGGTCTGTACGCCCGTAACCCACTCGTGGTGGCCCCTGGTATGGGCCTCAACGCCTTTTTTACGTTTACTGCTGTCAAGGGCATGGGCATTTCGCCTGAGGTGGCGTTGGGGGCGGTGTTCTGGGCGGGTGTGCTGTTTCTGGTGCTGTCGCTGCTGAACGTGCGGTCGGCGTTGGTACGGCTCATCCCCAAACCCCTGCGCTACGCCATCTCGGCGGGTATTGGCCTGTTTATCTCGCTGATCGGGTTTGAAAATGCCCATTTTATCGTGGCAAACCCGGTTACGCTCGTGAGTGCAGCCCACCTGACCGACCCCGCCGTACTAACGTTTGTGCTGGGGCTGCTGCTGACGGCGGTGCTGCTCATCAGGAACGTACCTGGCGCCATTGTCTTGGGCATTGTGGTGACCACGCTGGCTGCGCTGCCCATTGGCCGCTGGTGGGGTGGCGAGGTGCCGCTGGTGCAGTGGCAGGGCCTGATCGCCGCCCCCGATTTTTCGCTGCTGGGTCGGCTCGATCTGGTAGGGGCGCTGCGCTGGACGCTCTGGCCCGTCATTTTCGCCTTCGTTTTCACCGATCTGTTCGACAGCATCAGCACGTTTGTGGGCGTGGCCGAAGCCGCCAACCTCACCGACGAGCAGGGCGAGCCTCTCCGCCTGAACCGCTCGCTGCTCACCGACGCCGTGGCCACCACGCTGGCCGGTCTGCTGGGTACAAGCCCTGGCACGGCTTATATCGAATCGGCGGTGGGCATTGCACAGGGGGGGCGGACCGGCCTGACGGCCATTGTGGCGGGGTCGCTGTTTCTGCCCTTCCTGTTTCTGTCGCCGCTATTGTCGGTGATTCCGGGCATCGCGACCGCCCCGGCGCTGGTGCTGGTGGGGGCGTTTATGATGAAACCCATTCTCAAAATTGACTGGGACCGGCTCGACGAGGCGCTGCCTGCGTTTCTGGCGCTGGTCCTGATTCCATTCAGTTACAGCATCACCACCGGCATTGTGTGGGGCTTTTTGTCGTGGACCATCGTGCGGCTGTTTACGGGGCGGGTTCGTGAGATTCCCGCCGGGCTATGGCTGGTCGATGCGCTCTGCGTCTTGTCGCTGCTGAGTTAACACATACAACCTATATACCATGAATCGAGTACTCATTCGGGTGTTTGCCCTTTGGCTTTGTCTTGCCCTGACGCATTTGGTGCAGGCTCAACTGTATAAACCCCGGCCCGTCACGGCCTTGCTGGGGGCGTTCGAGCCGGAATTACGCCTCGTCAGGCAATCGCTCAGGCACCCGAAAACGCAGGTGATCAATGGCATTACGTTCACGACCGGGCGGTTGGGGCGGCAGCGCGTAGTGGTGGCCGAAACGGGCATCGGCAAAGTCAATGCCGCTGCCGCGACCGCCTTTGTGCTTGCCTATTTCCGGCCCAGCCGGGTCTTGTTCACGGGTATTGCGGGCGGCGTAAACCCCGACCTGCAACCGGGTGATATTGTCGTCGGTCGGCAGGTAGCTCACCACGATTATGGCTGGGTGACCATGAGCGTGCCCCCGCGCCCGGTCCGGCAAACGCGCAACGGTATCACCAAACAGGACAACCCGCTTTATTTCCGGGCCGACTCGATGTTGCTGCAACGTACCCAGGCCGCGGCCCGAACCATCACCTTTGAGCCCATTCCCGTCACCAACCGCCCGCCGACGCTCGTGGTCGGGACCATCGTGACGGGCGATGTATTCGTATCGTCGGAGGAAAAGGTAGCGGAGCTCCGGCGCGATTTTGGGGCCGACGCTACCGAGATGGAAGGGGCGGCGGTGGCGCAGATCTGCTTTCAGGAGCAGGTGCCCTGCCTGGTCATTCGCAGCCTAAGCGACAAAGCCAACAGCAACGCCCGCACCGATATGCAGCGGTTTCTCGACATTGCCGCCCGCAATTCGGCTAAGCTGGTCATGACCCTGGTCGAGGGCTTATAAAGACGGTTTGGGTGGCTGTTACACCACCTGTTCACTAGACAGAATAAAACAGATCGACTATTTTGTTAGATTAAAGGATGATCTTGCTTCTAGGTAGTAACGAGTAAGCAAGACGTTAATGAAAAGCAGGAGACGGGGTGTCGGGTTGGTAGGAGGTATGCTGTTGCTCCTGTTGAGGCAGCAGGCGACCGCACAGACGGACGTAAAGCATTTCAGCAACCTCAGCATCGAAGAAGGCCTGTCGCAAAGCAGCGTGTATACCATCACGCAGGACAACAAGGGGTTCATGTGGTTTGGTACCCGCAATGGCCTGAACCGCTACGACTCCCGGCACGTGGTGGTGTATCAGCCGCGCAATGGTGTGCCCAACAGCGTGCCTTCCAACATCATCAACAGCCTCTTGCTCGACAAACGGGGCCAACTCTGGGTGGGTAGCTCAAAAGGCGTTGCCCGCTACCGGCCACAGCAGGATGATTTCGAACGGGTGACGCCACGGATTGTCGCCACCGGCACGCTGGCCGATTCGACCGTCAATACTCTGTTTCAGGATCGTCAGCAGCGTATTTGGGTGGGCACCCCACGTGGCCTCTTTCGGCTACAGACCACCGACCCTACTCGCTGCGACCGCCTGGCCGACCTGACTCAGCGACACCGCGACCTGAATCACCAAAACATCCGCACGCTGTTTCAGGACCGGCAACAGACCATCTGGGTAGGTACGTCGGCGGGGCTGACCCGGCTTGTTCCCACGCCGTCGGGCCGGTTTGATTTGACCAATTTTTTTCTGAACCCCGCCGATTCCATCTACCACAACACCTCCAACGGCATCAACGCCATTGCTGAAGACCGGTTTGGACGGCTCTGGATTGGCACCGAGCGAAATGGCATTGCGCTGTTCGATAAAACGCGGGGTAAAGTGATCTCGTGGAACCCTGCGGCTGGGCTGGACCTGAGCACGCAGACTGTACGGACGATGTTGCCCGACGGCCAGGGGAATTTCTGGATAGGCACCATGACGGGCCTCCACATCATTGCGCAGGATGGCAGCCGGTTTTCGACGCACCAGAACCAGCCCATCGATCCCAGCTCGCTAAGCGACAATTCGGTGCGGTCGTTGTTTCGGGATCGCGACGGGTCGTTCTGGGTGGGTACGTACTACGGTGGCGTGGGCATGTATAGCCCGTTGGCCCGGCAGTTTGGTGCCTACCGGCCCGTCGATGGACAGGGACGAACGCCGTTTAAAATTTCGGGGCCGATGCTGGCCGCCAGCAAGCCGAATCAGCGTTGGCTTGGTACCGAAGACAAAGGCCTTTTTTTGCTGAACGCCGACAAAACCATCGCCCACCATTACCGGCACGATCCGAAGGTAAGCCAGTCGCTGACCAACGATAAAGTGAAATGCCTGCTCGCCGATGGCCCCAATGGCCTGTGGGTGGGTACGTTGAAAGGTCTGAACTACATTGACCTGCGCCGCCAGACCGTCACGCGTTACCTGCACGAACCGCACAACCCCCGCTCGCTGCCCGACGACCATATCTACGACCTGAAACGCGATGCCCAGGGGAACCTCTGGATCGCCACTTATTTTGCCGGGCTCTGCCAGTTTGACGAACGAACCAGAACCTTTATCTCGCTAAAAAATGAGCCCAACCGGCTTACTTCGCTCAGTTCTGACAATACCACCAACCTGTTGATCGACAGCCGTCAGCAGCTCTGGGTCTGCACCATTCACGGCCTGAACCGGAAGCTGACCGGCCAGAACGCTTTCGTCCGTTACAACCAGCGAAACGACGATAGCACGTCGCTGAGCAGCAACCACGTGATCTGCCTGCTGGAAGACCGGCAACACCGGATGTGGGTCGGCACGCGGGGTGGGGGATTGAACCTGCTGCTCCCCGATCAACGCTCGTTCCGGCGGTTTACCACGGCGCAGGGGCTACCCAGCAACACCGTCTTTGGTATCGAAGAAGACAACCGGGGTCGCCTCTGGATCAGCACCGACAAAGGGCTGGCCCAGTTTGACCCTCACAAAGGCCGGTTCATTGCCTATGACCGCCACGATGGTCTGATCTGCAAGGAGTTTACGCCCAACTCGACCTATCGGGACGAGCGCGGTAACCTGTATTTTGGCGGCTATAACGGCATCGTCACGTTTCACCCCGACAGCATCCGGCGTAACACAAAAGCTCCTAGACTGGCGTTTACGCAGTTGCGGTTGTTCAATCAGCCCGTCACGGGCCAGCCATCGGGCGTAACCGACGACCTGAATCTGGAGTCGGATAAGGGCTTGACGTTTACGTACCAGCAGAATGTGTTCTCGCTGGATTTTGCCGCGTTCAACTACATCAATTCACCCAAAAACCGGTACGCCTATCAACTGGTGGGTTTCGACAAAGGCTGGAACTACGTCAGCGAACCGCAGGCGATGTACATGAATCTACCGGCGGGCGACTACGTGCTGCGGGTGAAAGGCACCAACAACGACGACGTATGGACAGGCAAACCGCTGGAAATGGCCATCGCGGTGCTGCCACCGCCCTGGAAAACGGGTTGGGCGTACGCGTTTTACGTGTTGACGTTTCTGGGGCTGCTGAAACTCTGGTCGGGGTTTAACCGGAATCGCCTGCAACTGGCCCACGACCTGCAAGCCGAGCATGACGAGAAGACGCGGCAGCAGGAACTGCACCAGATCAAGCTGAATTTCTTTACCGAAATCGCCCACGAGATCCGGACGCCCCTTACGCTGGTGATGGCCCCAATCGAGGTGCTGGCCGCTCAATACGCCACGGATACCGTCGCTCAGAAGCAGTTGTCAATCATGCGAAACAGCACCGACCGGCTGCTGCGGCTGCTCAATCAACTGCTTGATTTTCGGAAGCACGAGACCGGCAACATCGCCCTGCGACCGCAACGCGTCGATCTGGTTCAGTTTCTGCGCACCATCACCGATTCGTTTGTCGAACATGCCCGCACGCACCGCATCACGCTACTGAACGAAGCCGAAGTGGCCGTTCTGCCCGCCTGGGTCGATGGAGGCGAATTGGAAAAGGTCGTCTATAACCTCTTGGTGAATGCCTTCAAATTTACCCCAACGGGCGGAACGGTGTCGGTGCGGTTACAGCAGGACTTTACGCTGCCCAACGGAGCGGAAAACGCGATTATCCTTATCGAAGACACCGGACAGGGTATTTCGGCGGGCGATATCGACCACGTATTCAACCAGTTCTACCAGGTCAACCAGCCCAAAACGCGCGATTCTGGCTTTGGGCTGGGGCTGGCGTTAAGCAAGCACATCGTGGAGCAGCACGGCGGAACGATCAACGTGGAGAGCCGCCAGGCAACGCCTCAACAGCCGGGCTTTACGCGCTTTACCATTGCCCTGCCGCTCCACGTACCCCGGCACGTACCCGAGTCGGTGCCGCCCGCGCCGGTTTTTGAGCCCGCCCCCGTGATGATCCCCGCGCCGATGCCGCAGCCGGTCGTCGTCAGCAGCGATCGACCCATGTTGTTGCTCGTGGAGGATCAGGACGATATTCGGGTGTACATGCGGCATTTGTTCAGTGAGCAGTATCAGGTGATCGAAGCCACCAATGGGGCCGAGGGTTTGGAAAAAGCGGCGCGGTTGCTGCCCGACCTCGTCATTGCCGACGTGGCCATGCCGATCATGGACGGCTTCGCCCTGACGCACCGCCTTAAATCGGATCCGCGCACGAGCCACATTCCGGTGATTATCCTGACCGCCAAAGACACCGTCGATAACCAGCTGACGGGCCTGGAAACCGGCGCCGACGACTACCTCACCAAGCCCTTTCACCCGCTGCTGCTACAGGCTCGGGTGAGCAACCTGCTGTCGCTTCGGGAGCAACTGAAAACAAAATACAACCGGCTGGTAACGCTGCAACCGCAGGCGCAGGAACTCGACCACCCCGACGCTAAATTCCTGAATCAGCTGATGCTGGTGCTGGACCGCCACCTCGCCGACCCCGATTTTAACGTAACGAGGCTGGTGAGCGAAATCGGGATGAGCCGCCCGGTGCTGTTCCGCAAGGTGAAAATGCTGACGGGCCTGTCGGTGATCGATCTGCTACGGACCACCCGCT
Organism: Fibrella aestuarina BUZ 2; assembly: GCF_000331105.1. Lineage (NCBI taxonomy): Bacteria > Pseudomonadati > Bacteroidota > Cytophagia > Cytophagales > Spirosomataceae > Fibrella > Fibrella aestuarina. Next base: position 3,780,783 of record NC_020054.1, read on the forward strand.
TGAAAAAGGCCGAACTGCTGCTGAAACAGCGGAAAGCGTCGGTGTCGGAAGTGGCCTTTGCCGTGGGGTTCAGCGACCCCAAATACTTCAGCCGGGCCTTCCGGGCGCAGTTCGGGATGACGCCCACCGAGTACGGCACCCAACCCGCCGAGGCGCTAGTCGACACGTAATAAGAGAGGGTAGCGCTAAGACCGATTTAGAAAATGGTCACGTCGGGGTACTAAAGACCGGTCAAAATTCGCTTCGCGGCGTACCCCCCGCCCTAAAGGGGGGTGTACGCCGAGCGTCAGCAACGTACCTGGAACACCACTTAAAACAGCGCTTTCTTCTCGCCTAATTTTTTGGCCCGCAACAGGGCTTCGAGGTAATAATAATCCGCATAAATGAGGGGTACGTCACGCTCGAAGGTTTTGGCGCCTGTGCTGTGGAGCAGCAGAAAACCGTGGTTCTGACGAATAGGGGAGGCGTAGGTTTTCGCCAGATTCGTGATAACCTGATCGGCTTTGGTGCGGTAGGCTGAGCCAGGTACGTAGGTGCTCAGTTCGTAGAAGGCCGACGCCATAATAGCCGCCGCCGATACGTCCCGGGGTTCATTGGGGATACCCGGCGCGTCGAAATCATAATACGGAACCAGGTCGGCGGGCATCCGGGGGTGGTCGAGCATGTAGCGGGCGATGGCCTGGGCCTGTTTCAGAAAGGCTGGATCTTTGGTTTCGCGGTAACAGAGCGTAAAGCCGTACAGCCCCCAGGCCTGCCCGCGCGCCCAGGCCGACTCGTCGTTGAAACCCTGATGCGTGTTTTTCTTCAGCACCTGACCGGTCAGCGTGTCGTAGTCGACGACGTGGTACGAGCTGTTGTCGGGCCGGTAGTGGTTTTTCAGCGTCATCTGGGCGTGGCTGACGGCCATCTTGTAAAATGACGAATCGCCCGTGAGGCGGGTGGCGGCGAAAAGCAGTTCCAGGTTCATCATGTTGTCGATAATGACGGGGCACTGCCACTGTTCTTTATGGTGGTCCCACGACCGGATGATGCCCGCCGTCGGCTTGAACCGCTTCGCCAGCGTGCGGGCCGCCTCGACAAGAACCGTCTTGTAGGCCGGGTCGCGCGTGAGCCGGTATCCGTTGCCATAGCTGCAATACAGCTTGAAGCCCATGTCGTGCGTGCCGGCGTTGGTTTTTTCGCTTTCGAGCCGGGCCGTGAACTGCCGTGCCTGATCGGCCCACTCGGCTTTCCCCGTGTATTCATAGAGGTACCACAATTCGCCGGGGAAGAAGCCGCTTGTCCAGTCGCGGGCGGGTACGGCCTGTAGCGAACCGTCGGCGGTGAGGGTGCGGGGCGACACCAGCGCGGGCTTACCGGCTGGTTGGGTGACGGTTCCTACCTCGCGGAGCATGAGCCGGGTTTGCTGCTCGGCCTGCTCAAACAGGGATTTCAGAAGCCGGGTGGGCAGGAAGGCCGACGTCAGCAGGATCGTCAGCAGAAAAGCAGTGGTGCGCAGGAGGGTTGTCATGGGGCGGGAGGGGGATACACGTCAGAGCAGAATGGACAGCATATAGACCAGTAAACAGACGATTAATACCAGGGACCCGACTTCGGCCAGGGTCAGCGTGCTTCGATCTTTTCTCACGTTCGGAACGGCTACGAGTTGATGATGCAAGTTTAGCGCCCGCCAGATTGGGGCTGGGTACGTCGACAGTTCAGGCAGGTGGACAAACGGTTCAGCCGGTTGACAGACCGTTCAAAAGGGTGGATAGACCGTTCCAATTGATACTATTCCATTATTTTATTGTCACATAGCCATTACTATTGCCTTGCTGCCTCGCACAGGGCCGGTCGTTTTAGACCGCTGCTGCCGCCTCTGGCTACCGCACTCAACGCTATGTATAGGTTTCCCAACCCCGTTTTCCAGACCGCATCGACCCACGGATAGGCTGCCTGCTGGCAGGCCACCGCTTGCTGGTTTGGTGCCCTGAGCAGAGGCCACCCGGCAGCGACAACACCGCCCCCTACAGCCCGCCGATCCAAGCCCAACGAACACTCTTAACATGCCAACCTATCACCTCTGAACACATGCAAAAAACTGTATTCTCGATTCGCCTGCGACCCACAACCTGCTGCTGGCTGGTGCTGGCCCTGATGGGCGGCGTGGCGGTTGGGCAGACCGTACCGCCTGGTCGGGCGTCGGCCAACACCACGCAGCAAGTGGCTGCCTACCGATTCAGCGGCCGGGTACTGGATGAAAAAAACAGTGGCCTGCCCGGCGCCACGGTGGTATTGAAGAGCGATACCCGCACCGGAACCACCACCGACGTAGAGGGTAAATTCACCATCAACGTACCCACGGGCGGCGGAACCCTGGTGGTGTCGGCCATTGGGTACCTCACGAAGGAAATCGCCATCACCAGCGAAACGACGCTCGACGTAGCGATGGCCCCCGACACCAAGCAGTTGAACGAAGTGGTGGTGGTGGGCTACGGCACCCAGAAAAAAGAAAACCTGACGGGCGCGGTGGCGGCCATTACCATCGACGATAAGATCGCCAGCCGGTCGCTGGCCAACGTATCATCGGGGCTGTCGGGCCTGATTCCGGGGCTATCGGTGCAGCAATCGACGGGGCAGGCGGGCCGTAGCGGGGCCGCGCTGGTGATTCGGGGGCTGGGAACGGTCAACAACTCGGGGCCGCTCATCGTGGTGGATGGCCTGCCCGACGTCGACATCAACCGGATCGACATGAACGACGTGGCCAGCATTTCGGTGCTGAAAGATGCGGCGTCGGCTTCAGTCTATGGCTCGCGGGCGGCCAACGGGGTCGTGCTGATTACGACCAAAAACGGGTCGGGCAATAAGAAACCGCAAATCAGCTACTCAGGTACGTATGGGCTGTCGCAGCCAACCAACTTCTACAATTATTTCGATGACTATGCCCGCTCGCTGACTATGCACCTGCGGGCGTCGGGTGCGGGCGCTTCGTCGACGACCTTCCGCTACGGAACGGTCGACGACTGGCTGTCGAAAAGCCTGATCGACCCCATCAACTATCCCAGTACCAACTGGTGGGACGTGGTACTGCGCGATCATGGCCGCATTCAGACGCACAACCTGTCGGCGTCGGGCGGTAACGACCGGGCCAATTTCTACCTCTCGGCGGGCATATACGACGAACTGGGGCTGCTGATCAACCACGATTACAAACGCTACAACACCCGATTCAACCTCGACTACAAACTGAGCGACCAGATCAAAGTGGGCATTCGGATGGATGGACAATGGTCGAAACAGACGTTTGCCAACTCGGAAGGCCTGATCACCTACACCGGCACCGCCGGGTATGATATCCGGTATGCCGTGGCGGGGATTCTGCCGCAAAACCCCGTTACAGGCCAGTACGGTGGGGCAATGGCCTACGGCGAAGATGCGCTGGCCTACAATATGCTGGCGGCCATGAACATCAACCACAACAACCGCGACCGGCAGGAAGTGAACGCCAACCTCTATGGTGAATGGACGCCGATCGCCGGCCTGACCGTTCGGGGGGATTACGGGTTGCGCTATTACAACCAGTTCACTAAGAGCTACTCCGATCCGACGGACGTGTTCAACTTCCAGACCAACCAGCTGTCGCGCACCTTGATCTCGCCCAGCGCGGGTATCAGCAATGCAATCAACTCGGGCTACAAAACGCTGTTGCAGGGCCGGATCACGTATAACCGCACGCTGTTCGGCAATCATCAGCTGTCGCTACTGGGTGCGTACACCGAAGAATACTGGTTTAACCGCAACCTGTCGGCGAGTCGGCTGGAGCGCATCAACCCGCTGCTGAGCGAAATCGACGCGGCCCTCACCACCACCCAAACGGCGGGCGGTAACTCCGATGCCGAGGGGCTGCGGTCGGGCATTGGCCGGATCAACTACGTCATTAACGACAAGTACCTGTTTGAAGCCAACGCCCGCTACGACGGATCGAGCAAGTTTCTGCCAGGCTTCCAGTACGGCTTCTTCCCCTCGGCCTCGGTGGGCTGGCGTTTCTCGGAGGAACCGTTTTTCAAACCGCTGAGCGCGGTGGTATCGTCGGCCAAACTGCGGGCGTCGATCGGAAAACTGGGCAACAACTCGGGCGTGGGCCGCTACGAACAGCGCGACATCTTCAACCTGACCAACTACATCCTGAACGGCAAAATCGTGAAGGGGTTCAGCTCGGCGAAGATCATCAACGAAGATTTCTCGTGGGAAGAAACCAACGTGACCAACGTGGGCCTTGATCTGGTTTTCTTCGGCGGCCGCCTCACCACCGACATCGATTTCTATAATAAGCTGACTTCGGGCATGATCCGGCCGTCGTCGCTATCGACCCTGCTGTCGGGCTACAACGCTCCCCGCGTCAACATCGGCAAGCTGCGCAATACGGGGATGGAACTGAACATCACTTACCGGGCCAAAGTGCGCGACGCCAACGTGGGGGCTACGCTGAACATGGCGTTCAACAAGAATAAGCTATTGGAGTGGAATGAGTTCCTGAGCAAAGGCTTTACGTACCTGAACCTGCCCTACCACTTTGCCTACAGCCGCGTATCCACGGGTATTGCCCAGAGCTGGGAAGATATTGCCAATGCGCCGTATCAGGGCCAGTACTTCTCGCCCGGCGACGTGCTCTACAAAGACATCAACGGCGATGGGCAGGTGAACGACGAAGACCGCGTGGCACAGCCGCAGTTCAACCGCGATCAGCCCATTGGCACCTACGGCCTCAACCTCTTCGGCAACTGGCGCGGGTTCGATGTGAGTGTGCTATGGCAGGGCGCTACGGGCCGGAAAGACTACTGGCTCGAACCCTTCAACCAGGTCAACATCCCCTCGGCCCGGAACGCTTTCCAGGATTTCCTCTGGAATGACACCTGGAGCCTCGATAACCGGTCGGCTTCGCTACCCCGCCTGCTGACGGGCTCGGGCGGCAACAACCAGGCGGAATCGACGTTCTGGCTGGACGATTTCAGCTACGTCCGGCTCAAAAACGTTCAGTTTGGCTACAACATCCCGGCCAAGTACGTGGGTCGCCTCGGGGTGAGCAAACTACGGATTTACGGCACGGCCGAAAACCTGCTGACGTTCACGAAATACCGGGGCGTCGATCCGGAGAAAAGCACCAGCGTATCGGGTGCCGACAACAACGATGACCCCTTCCCGCTGCTGAAATCCTACTCGTTTGGTCTGAACCTCAGCTTCTAACCTCTTCTTTTTTCGTCATGAATCGACTTCATAAGTTATACATACTGGTCGGTCTGGTACTGATGTCAGCGGCCTGTACGCAGGACCTGCTCGATCAGGTACCGACCACACAGCTCTCGGCCGACCTCTTCTGGAAAACCACCGCCGATGCCGTTGCTGCCGTCAATGGCGTTTACGAAGCCAACCGCACCACCTTCGACCGCGATTACTACTTCGACGGAGCCGGTGAGTTTGTGCACACCCGCGGCACCAGCAACAACCAGGGGTCGTTCAGCCCCAGCGCTTTGGGCTCCAACGGCAACTTTGGCTTTTTGTGGGGCGATTGCTACCGCACCATCAACCGGGCCAACTACGTGCTGGGCAATATCGGCCAGTTGCGCGCCACCGTGACGGCCCCCACCGACATCGCCCTGCTGGACCGGCTCGTGGCCGAAACCCGGTTTCTGCGCGCCCTCAACTATTTTCGGCTCATCGACCTGTGGGGCGACGTGCCCTATTTCACCAATAAACTGAACGGGAATGCCGAGGCTTACACGCTGGCCCGTGCCCCCCGTGCGGCGGTCAAAGACTCGATCCTGGCCGACCTCAACTACGCTGCCTCGGTGCTGCCCGAAGTCTACACGGGGGATAACCTCGGGCGGGCGTCGAAACTGGCGGCCTGGGCATTTAGCGGTAAGGTGAACCTGTTCTGGGCGTCGTGGATGAAGAACGAGGGCAACGCCGCCGAGGCGCAGAAGCACTTCACGGCCGCCGCTGCCGATTTCAAGAAGATCGTCGACAAGAACATTCCCCTCTTCCGCAATGGGGACCCCGGCCCGGCCGACAACCCCAATTACTGGCACCTGTTCCAGTATTTCAACGAGTATGACCCCGAAATCATCTTCTCGGTGCAGTTTGGCGGGCCGCTGCTGAGCCAGGGCGAGGAACTGTCGCGCGATTTTGGCAACCGCAACACGGGTTTTGGTCAGGTGTGGCTGGCGCCTACGTTCCGGCTGGCCAACCGCTACCAACTCACCAGTACCGGCGATTTTGCGCCCCCGCTAGTGTTGAGCCGCACCACCACACTGACCAACAGCGCCACCAATCCTAAATCCTACGAAGGACGCGACTACCGGATGCGGGCCACGATGGTCTGGGATGGCCAGAAAATGGTGCAACTCTCGACCGATGGCCTGACCGTGTTGCCCGACAGTCTGCCGTTTAAGTTTGGCAACCGCGACGGGGTAACTGCCATCAACTACGACGGCGCACCGGCTGGGTACGTGTTCCGCAAATGGGTACGGCAAACGGGCGGTATCAACCGCAGCGATGGCCCGCAGGACATCTACCTGATGCGCCTGCCCGACGTGTGGCTCATGTATGCCGAAGCGGTCAACGAGATCAGCGGCCCCACGCCCGAGCTGTTTACGCTTCTCAACCGCATTCGCCGCCGGGGGAACCTGCCCGCCCTCAACGCGGCCAAGTTTGCCTCGCAAACCGAGTTCTTTAAGGCCATTGAGCAGGAACGCATCATCGAACTGGTGGGCGAAGGGCAGCGCTTCTTCGACATCCGGCGCTGGAAAAAAGCTGAGGAAATCTGGCCTGCCCCGAGTGGGCAGGTGCTGTACGACACCCAGGGTACGCGTGTCCGCGACGAGTTTGTCAACGCCGACCTACGTACCTACCAGCGCTATTACATCTTCCAGATTCCGCCCAGCGAGATCGAAGTCAATTCTAAAATCACCCAGAATGTTCCCTGGCTCTAACCTACTGGTGTTTACTTCCATGAACCGATCACTCGCCTCACTCTGCTTTAGCCTGCTCGTGCTGGTAGGCCTGATGGCCTGCGGAAACGATGACCCTATCGACGCCAATGGCCTGCTGGTCACCCAGCGCTCCCAATGCTACATGACCTCGTTTGACCTGCTGGGCTCCGACCACCGCACCGTGCTCGTCAGCGGGCAAACGAAAGTCGATACCACCGCCCTGACGGTGACGGCCGTGGCTCGCTTCGGCACGAACATGCAACGGCTGAAACCCTTTTGCAGCGTGGTCACCGACGCCATCGTCGAACCCAACATGGGTGTCTGGACCGACTTCACCCAGGCCCAGACCTACACCGTGGTGTCGGGCAACCGGCAAGTGCGCAAAACTTATACTGTCACGGTCACGCTTCAAAAATAACCACCATGCGCCAACCCCTTTCTCTCCTGATGCTGGCCGCCGTGGCCCTGCTGCCGTTTGGCTGCCAGAAAAGCGTGGAACCCGAACGGCCCCTGAAAAATGATTTGCTCAAAAAGACGACCGGGCCGGCCGTCGTGGGCGATCGCATCGAGTTTGCCTACGCCATCGGTACGCTGGAAGGCGACCTGAAAAACGTCCGTGCCGAGGCGACAATCGCTGGTGGTGCCGGTACCGGTTTCAGCCGCAATTCCTGGTATACCAACTACAGCACGGGGGTCGATCAGCCCCGGCAAACGGCCACCGACACCCTCACGTCGGGCGCGGTATCGACCGCCACGATCCTCGACGTGGCGACCAACAAGGCCGTGACGCTGCGGTATTATTACTACCCGACGGCGGAAGCGCAGGGCAAAGACGTGTCGTTCCGGTTTAGCGGCACCTCATCGACGGGGCAGGAGGTCAGCATTCAGTCGCCCACGTACCGCGTCAGCCGCATGGACATGAAACGCTCGATCGTGCTGGGCGACGGGGCGAAAGCCTACGTCTCGCTGGCCGACATGACCGCCTACACCAAGGCCGAAGTGGAGCAGAACAACCTGGCCAGTAAGATCGATTTCGTATATGTGTACCGTCCCACGATCAACACCTACACGTTCGGTCACGCGCTGATCGCCCCGTCGAACCCCGATTACCTCAAAGACGTGACGCTGCCCACCGGCCTGGCCAAACCCCGCACGGCGATCGATAAGCGGGTCGACGTGAAGGATGCCCAACTGCGGGGCACGGCTGGTTTCGACGTCTACATCGACGACATCGACCTGCAACAGACCACTTTCACCAACGCCGCTGATTACGCCTACGGCCTCGCCGCTGATCAGGGCGCTTTTGTCAAATCAGCCGATGGCACCTACGCGGCTTACGTCTATGTCAACGCGGTCAACAACACCGCCAAAACCATGACGGTCAGCATCAAGCGGCTGAAACTGAACTAGCATAACCTTTGCCGGGTAAACATTTTTTGTCATTCCGACGAAGGAGGAATCTTGACGTATTCTGTCTCAGATGTATGGCAAACGCAAGATTCCTCCTTCGTCGGAATGACAAAGATTTTACCAAGGCGATGACAGTCAATAGGATAGGGTTCTTGTGATCCAAGCCTATATCCACCTTTCCATACTCAACCGTATGACAAACTCCAGACACCGACTAGCCTGCTGGTGCTGCCTTTTTCTGATGCTCGCAGTCAGCCCAATGACGGCCCAATCGGTCGGTAAACCGGCAACGTTCCTGCTCGATGCGGGCTTGTTGCAAGCCAACAAACGGGCGATGCAGCAGGGCGATGCCGCCTTATTGGCCGCCCGGCAAACCCTGATTGCCACTGCCAACAAGGCCCTGACGAAGCCCATACATTCGGTTGTCGAGAAGACCAAACTGCCACCCAGCGGCAACAAGCACGATTACATGAGCGTTGGCCCCTATTGGTGGCCCGACTCGACCAAGGCCAACGGCCTGCCTTACATCCGAAAAGACGGGCAGGTCAACCCTGAACGCTATGCCGTGCAGGATGCTACGTACCTGAACGCCCTTTGCGACGACGTACAACTGCTGGCACTGGCGTATTATTTCTCCGACGACGAAACCTACGCGCGCCGGGCGGCGGACCTATTGCGGGTCTGGTTTCTCAACGAAGCAACCCGCATGAACCCGAACCTCAACTACGGGCAAGCCATTCCGGGTATTACCGACGGGCGCGGCATCGGGCTAATCGACACCCGCATGCTGGCCAAACTGGTCGATGCGGTGCAACTCATCAAGGGAACAAAGGCCTGGCCCGCCGCCGATCAGCGGGCGTTGCAGGAATGGTTCCGGGCGTTTCTGACCTGGATGCAAACCAGCCCGGTCGGGAAAGACGAAGAAGATGAACATAACAACCACGGTACGTATTATGATTTCCAGACCGTCGCGTTCGCACTCTTCTTGGACGATAAACCGCTGGCCCGTCAACTGCTTCAGCAGAAGACCATGAACCGGATTCAGAGCCAGTTGAAGCCAGACGGCAGCCAGCCGCACGAGTTGGCCCGTACGCTCTCGTGGGGCTATTCGATCATGAATCTGAAAGGCTTTTTCGGTCTCGCCCAACTGGCCGAAGCCGTGAATATCGACCTCTGGAACTACCAGACGCCCGACGGCAAAAGCCTTAAGAAGGCCTATCAATGGTTAATCCCGTATGCTAAAGGCGAAAAACAGTGGACGTTTCAGCAGATCAAACCGCTGCACCGCGAGGAGTTTCTGCCCATCAGCGCCGTCGCCGCCATGAAATATGGGTCAACGACTCCCGCCGCTACCAACAACGACAGTATGTTTCGCCTGACGCGTTCTCTGTTTTAGGAGTTGATTTCCCCCCGACCCATCGGACCGCCTTCAGGGCGGGGGGTAAATTCCATCGATAACTCACAATATCCAACGTACCCAGCATGAAAACCCGACTCTTATCCATTCTGTGCTGCTTGTTTTGTGCTGCGGCTTCGGCGCAGGACGCGAATTTGCTCAGCGGAAAATTCACGAAGGAAGCCCTGAAAACGGTGCTGATTCCGCAGGCGAAATGGACGCCTTTTCCGAGGCGCGACGACCGGGCGGGCTGGGCTAAAGCCGATCAGGCGATGATGCAGGGCTATCTCAAAAAAGCTGAAACGTACCTGACGTACCAGTGGCCCTACATCCCGGCCACCAAATCGCTGCTCATCGAACGGACCGGCGATCGGGATCAGTACCAGGATATTAGCTTCAAAAAGCGCGAGGTGCTGGGTACGTTGCTGCTGGCTGAACTATACGAGAACAAAGGCCGATTCATCGATCAGATCATCGACGGCGTGTGGTCGATCTGCGAAGAATCATTCTGGGGGGTACCGGCACATCTGCCCAAGTCCAAAGCCTATTCGGGGCTAATGGACGTACAGAAACCATTCGTGGATCTGTTTGCGGCCGAAACGGCAACGTACCTGGCCTGGGTCGATTACTACTTGGGCGATCAGCTCGACGCTGTATCACCGCAACTCCGCAAACGCATCTACACCGAAACCAACAATCGGATTTTTACGCCGCTGATGACGCAGCCCCACGGCTGGATGACCAAAACCGCCAACGGCCGCGCGCCCAACAACTGGAACCCCTGGATCTGCTCCAACTGGCTCAACGCGGTCTTGCTGCTCGAAAAAGACGACGACAAACGCACGGCGGCGGTGCACAAACTCCTCAATGTGCTCGATCAGTTCGTGAATCCGTATCCGCAGGACGGCGGCTGCGACGAAGGTCCCAGCTACTGGGGTGCGGCGGCGGCCTCGCTCTACGACAATCTGGCGATGCTCAATACGGCCAGCAACGATGCGTTTGCGTACGTGTATGCCGACGAAAAATTTAGGAATATGGGCCGCTTCATCTACCGTGCTCAGATCAGCCCGCGTTACTTCCTGAACTTCGCCGACGCCGACCCGCAGCCCGGTATGGCCGCCACCATGATCTACCGCTACGGCAAGGCCATCAACGACCCCGACATGATGCGCTTTGGCGCGTATTATTTTAAGCCCGACGATGCTTCTGTGGGCAAGTTTCATTACTTCCGCCACTTCTATTCCCTGTTCATGCAGGACGAATTCCGGCAGGCGGCGAAGGGGCTTCCGCTCCCGCAAAACGTCTGGTTGCCTGATCTTCAGATGTTTGCTGCCCGTGACCAGGCCGGCACGACCGATGGGTTCTACGTAGCGGCCAAAGGCGGTAACAACGACGAAAGCCACAACCACAACGACATCGGCAACTACGTGGTCTATTACGACGGTCAACCCGTGCTGATCGACGTGGGACGGGGCACGTATACCCGTAAGACCTTCAGCGACAAGCGGTACGACATCTGGTACAACTGCTCGGACTACCACAACCTGCCCACCGTCAATGGCCAGAATCAGCCGCCCGGCCCGCAGTTTAAAGCCCGTACCGTCGCCTACAAAACGGGCAACGGATTCACCCAGTTTGACGTCGACATTGCACCGGCTTATCCGAAGGCGGCGGGCGTATCAAGCTGGCAGCGGACAGTGCGCCTCAACCGGGGGAAGAACGTGCAGATCAAGGACCTTTTCCGTCTCGACAAAGCCAATGACCTGACCCAGCACCTGATGACCTGCTACCCGATCGAACTGGGAAAACCCGGCGAACTGCTGATTCATTACAAACCGGCAGGCGGCACGGCCAGCGATTTCGTGGTTACTTACGATCCCAAACGCATGCAGCCAACGATCGAGAAGGTCAAGCTGGATCAGCCCGAAGACCGGGGCATCATCAGCAAATGGGGCGATACTATTTACCGCATCAACCTAAACGTGCTGTCACCCAAACCTTCCGATCAATTAACACTGCTAATCAACAAGCGGTAAGGTGGTTGCCATTGTGATGCAATGCAAGCCTATTTCAGCCGTTCATCGAACGAGTATGGGTCAATACTGACGATACGAAGGGTACTATGCTCCTGGTGAAGGGGATTGAGGAGATAGTTGAATTCGGTAGGGCAAGGGGCCGAGGGTATTTTGAATAGCCAGGTTTTACCCTCAGCTATCCATTGTTCCGTCATGTCGGCTAGTTCGTCTATGTAAGGGAAAGAGCGCCAGTTTTTGGGTAATGCATCTGGATTTACGGTCAGCACAGAGGCACTGTCGGGTAGCTCAACGGTTACCAGTGAACGACCTTCCGGGCGTCTTGGCGTATGGACTAATACCTCCAGCATGGCTAAGGGTACACTAGAGGCCAGATACACGATACGGGTACCCTGACGGTGCCAGCGACCGGATACAAACAACCCTCCCGTACCAGACAGATCACCCGCAAAGCGATTGTCGGCGATTCGGTAAAGCAGCATATGACGTGGATGGTATGAACAGCGAACGGCTAAGTAAGAGCAGCGCTAGTCGGGAAAGGGACAGAGCGATCAGGAGAAAATACCGTACAGGATTCGGTTCAGTTCATCCAGTACATACCGTCGCCCAAGCATCGAATTAAGCAAATCCGCTGGGCGTTGATCGGCCAGGGCGGGAATCTTCATCTGCAACCATTCCTCAAAATCCGCTTCGTTTCTGAAGACGTCGACCCCTTTGGCATATACTTCTGATAGGGAAATCGCTTTTTCGGTTTCGTCGGGCGTGAGCGTGCCTTTGTCGCGCAGGCGCCGTTGGTACGTGCTTTCCGAAATAGCCAGTAAGGCGCTCATCTGCTTGTTGGTCAGGCCGAAGTTACGCTGCAAATGAGCGGCCGACTCAATAGGTAATCCCTCTTTAACGACCTCCATCAGGTCGAACTCATGCCGGATGGGGCGTTTGAAGTATTGACTTCCGCCCAACCCTTCCACAATACGTTTCACCGATACGTTCATTGTCGTTTGCCAGCTATGCTCTTGTCATTTGACAACGAAAAGCTAACTAAAAACAGTTCAACCGCAAAACGGGGAACGCACATAGCGCCAAGCTGGGTACGTTCCCCGTTTCAATGGAGCACTATAAGTTGTCTAAAACCCCTTGCTATCGACCACGATAGCGGGGAGTTTCTGCTCGCTGACCAACTGGTTGAAGGCAGGTACCTGCTTGCCGGTGATGTCTTTCAGCTTCGCCAGCGCCGCGTCGATCTGCCGGGCGAGGTCGGTGTAGACCACGTGGGCGGCTTTAGTGGGTTTGCCATCGGCACCGGCCATCATCGAGGCGAGGCCTGCCAGCTTGTCGTTGAGGCGGATAGGGTGGGCGAGCACATCCTGCGGCGCTTTGGCCTTAGGCTGCATCAGGGTCGCTTCCAGTGCATCGAGGTCGGCGAGCATCGGCTTCGTAAGGGCGGTGAATTTCTTGATCACGGTGCTGTCTTTCAACGTACCCATGTAGCTGTTGACCGACGCCCGAATGGCCCGCAACTGATTGATGCCCCGGTGCGCTTCCGAGAGCTTGTCGTTGCACTGCTTCACGAACGCAAACTGCTCGGCATAATCGGCCTCAGAAAAGGGCAGGCGCGGATCTTTGCGAATCTCGATGGGCTGCTCACCCACCAGCGAGTCGCCCAGCAACAGCCGCACCCGGTAGCGGCCCGGTGTCACTTTCACGCCCACCCCATCACCCGACCACATCACGTTGGTGCCCTCGACCGCCACGGCATCCGGGTAGCGCATATCCCACACAAACTGGTTCAGGCCAGGCAGGGCCGGAGCGGTGCCGGGCCGTTTCAGCTTTACGTCTTCGTAAAACTCCTTCGACAGCGTCAGCGGCTTGCCTTTCTTGTCTTTCCGGTCCGAGTAGCTGATGATCGTGTCGCCTTTGGCCGTCAGGAACTGGAGGCGCAGCTCGTTGGTCGGTTTGGTGGGCAGAAAATACCGCACTAATACGCCATTCTCGGCATTTTCACCTTCCGTAGCCTGGCTGCGGGCATTGCCGCCCAGCATGCGGTAAGCGTGGCGTGGTGCAAAAAGCATCGGTTTCGTAGTCGAGACGGGCGATTTGCTGCCCAGTCGGGCCAACTCGCGCAGGGGTGTGATGTCGTCCATAATCCAGAACGACCGGCCGTGGGTGGCTACCACTAGGTCTTTTTCACGCTTGTGAATCTGCAAATCGCGGATGGGCGAGATAGGCAGGTTCTGGTTGAGCCGCTGCCAGTTGGCGCCGTCGTTGAACGACACGTAGATACCCCGCTCGGTACCGGCAAACAGGAGCCCCGGCTGCTCTGGGTCATCGCGCACCACCCGGCAATACTCGTCGGCAAGAATACCGTTGGTGATGGGCGTCCAGGTTTTGCCGTAATCGGTCGTCTTGTACAGATACGGTTTGCGGTCGCCACTCATATACCGGTTGGCGGCCAGATAGGCCTTGCCGGGTGCATGTTCCGACGGGTGAACGAGGCTCATCAGCGCAAACTCCGGTAATTGGCCCACCGGTAGGCTGACGTTCTGCCAGGTTTTACCCCCATCGCGGCTCACGTGCAGCAGCCCGTCGTCGGAACCCGCCCAGAAAACACCCTTTTCGGTCGGGGCTTCGGCAAAGGTGAAGATGGTGGCATAAATCTCGGCACCAGTCATGTCTTTGGTGATCGGGCCGCCCGTTTCACCGATCGTTTTCGGCTCGTGGCGGGTCAGGTCGGGGCTAAGGTCTTCCCACGAATGCCCCGCATCGGTCGACCGATGCACGTGGTTCGAGGTGGCGTATAGCACGCTGGGGTCGTGCGGCGAAAAGAGGATGGGGTACGTCCACTGAAAGCGGTATTTCTTCACCGAAGCAGGTGCCCCGATCGCGCCTTCGGGATACACCGAAATGGCCGACGTCTGGTTGGTGCGTGCGTCGTGTTTCGACATAAACCCGTCGTATTCACCGCCGAACGTAATCTTTGGGTCTTTCGGGTCGGCGGCAATGTAGCCCGCTTCGCCACCCGCTACCGGATACCAGGCGCTCTGCCCGATGCTGTAGCCGTCGGTGCGGCTGGCGATTCGGATCGAGCTGTTATCCTGCTGGGCGCCGTAGACGTTGTAGGGGAAATCATTGTCGAGCGACACGTGGTAGAACTGCGCCGTCGGGATGGCGATGTCGGAGAAGGTGTTGCCCCCGTCGAACGTGATTTCGGCACCGCCATCGTCGGCGATGGCGAAGTTCATCGGGTTTTTGGGGTTGAACCAGACGTCGTGCGTATCGCCATGATGCACCGGTACCCGGCTAAACGTCTTTCCGCCATCGCGCGACCGCAACGCATTTACGTTCAGCACGATCAGGTCGTTTTCGTTCTGTGGCGACACGCCCAGCATCATGTAGTACCAGGGGCGCTGCCAGAGGTTTTTGTCGTCGTTTAATAGCGACCAGTGTTCGCCGCCGTCGTCGGAACGATAGAGGCCACCCTTCGCATTTTCGATCAGCGCATAGAGTCGGTTGCCGTTACTGGGCGCCACCGCCAGCCCGATTTTACCCAACAAACCGCGCGGCATACCCGGCTTTTCGTTGAGTGACTGCCAGGTGGTGCCGCCATCGGTGCTTTTGTAGAGCCCACAGCCGGGACCACCGCTGCTCATGGAGTGGCCGTTGCGGTAGGCCTGCCAGAGCGTGGCGTAAACGATGCTGGGGTTGCTGGGGTCGAGCCGCACGGTAGCCGCGCCCGTGCTGTCGTTTTTGAACAGCACCTTGCTCCAGGTTGCCCCGCCGTCGGTCGAGCGGAAAACGCCGCGTTCGGCATTGGGGGCAAACGGATTGCCGAGTGCCGCCGCGTAGATCAGGTTAGGATTCTGCGGATGCACCTCGATGTTGCCAATGGCGTCGGCCTGTTTCAGGCCCATGTGCCGCCACGATTTGCCGCCGTCGGTGCTTTTGTAAACGCCATCGCCGTAGCTGATGTTGCTGCGAATTTCGGCCTCGCCCATCCCCACGTAGATCACGTTTGGGTCGGAGGGCGCCACGGTAATTGCCCCGACTGACGACGACTGAAACACGCTGTCGGAGACGCAGGCCCAGGAAGCCCCGCCGTTGACGGTTTTCCAGACGCCGCCCCCTGTAGCGCCGAAATAGTACGTCTGCGGATGATCGGGATGACCGGCCACGGCCAACGAGCGCCCCGCCCGGAAGGGACCGATGTTGCGCCACCGTAGCCCGTTAATAAGGGTCGGGTCGACTGGCAACGTACCTGACTGAGCGGTGGCCGACGTACCTGAGCGCACGCGCCGGGATTGGGCCTGCACTGCCGGTGCCAGCAAGCCAACTAACAGACTCGCCAACACTAGTGATTTTATAGACGTAATGGGCATGAGGGGATGGAGTGAGTACGTGAAATGATCCCCTCAAAATACGGCTTAATCGCGTTTTAATACAGCGATTAGGTACTAATACGATGATTTTCGCCATCGTAATCGGCTGACTTGTTGTTTGGTACAAGTCGGCAGCCGAATCGTTAACTGTTGGCTTCGGTAATTTTACCGGGAACAGGGCTACACCTCATTAGATCGCCTGACCTGCCTCAGAAATCGGCTTCACTGTAGTCGGTCGAGACGACGCGGTTCCACTCGGGATGGCGCTTGAGGTAAACGGCTACAAAGGGGCAAAGCGGCACGATCTTCAGATTGTGTTGCTCGACATACTCGAGCGTTTGTTGCACAAGCCGGGAACCGATGCCTTTCCCTTCCAGATCGGGGTGGACTTCGGTGTGGGTGAGCGCCAGCGTGTGATCGTCGGGCTGAACGTAGGCAACCAACGAGCGTTTTCCGTCGATGATCAACTCAAAGCGTTGGCGGTCTTTATTCAGCGTGACCGTTGGTTCAGAAGTGGACATAGGAGCAGGTAGTTTATGCCTGGAATGACTATCTTGAGTAACGAAATGTTTTCAACCGAACCGTGTTAACCCGTTCGTTGCCGCCCCTATGCCTACCCCGATCGTGCGTAATTACCTGTTACTGCCCACTACCGGTCTCCACTTCACGGCTCCCGAAGCCGGCAGTGCACTGGAGACCGCTTTTGCCCGGCTCACTGAAACGGTCCGGCTCGACGACGTACTCGACGGTACAGAATCCGTTGGGGCGGTAGTGATGGACTCCAGCAGTGAGGGCGGGCCGAAACTCGTGCAGATTGCCGACGCCGATCTGGCGCAGGTACGGGCTCAACTGCCGGGCGTTCGCATTGTGCCGGAAGTGTTCTACTACCCGCAGGTGCAGCGCGAGAAAATCCTGCAGCCATTCCGGGTCATGCAGGGCCAACCCCGCGTGGGTGTGCGCATCAAACTGACCGATGCCAAAACGGGTAGCCCGCTAGCGGGTGTGGCGGTCATTGCCTTCACCAATTTTGCGCAGCGGCAAGGCGAGCAGGGGACGACCAACGCGCAGGGGGTGGTCTCGTTCAAAAATATAGGCGGCAAGAAAATCGAGCAGCTCTTTGGCTACCCCAAAGCCGGTTACTGGAGTCTGTGGCGGAAGAACCTGACGCTCACCAACGATCAGGTCTTTACGCTGCAACCGCTCAAACTCGACTACATCGACGCCAAGCAGTTTTTCTATCCGTCGGCGCAAACCGACCTGACCGTCGGAAAAGGCGTACGCGTCGGGATTATCGACACCGGATCGGGGCCGCATCCCGACCTGGTCCTGACGGGCGGGGCCTGTACTGTCACCGGCGAAAGCCCCACCGACTACGCCGACGTTGACGAACATGGCTCGCACGTAGCGGGTATCGTGGGCGCGCGGGGTACGTCGCCGACGGGGGTGCGCGGTGCCGCGCCGGGCGTGGAACTACGGGCGTACCGCGTATTTGGCAAGAACTCGGATGGCGCGTCGAACTTCGCGATCGTGAAGGCCATCGAACTGGCCGTGGCCGATGGCTGCGACCTCATTAACATGAGCCTCGGCGGTGGGCCAGCCGACGACGCGACCAAAGACGCCATCACGTTCGCCCGCAGCAAAGGCACACTCTGCTTCGTGGCGACGGGCAACGACGACCGGTCGCCGGTGAGCTTTCCGGCATCGTTTTCGTTGTCCTTGGCGGTAGGGGCGATGGGTCGAAAAGGCACCGTACCCGCCAACACCACCGACGTACCGTATGCCGTAGCGCCGTTTGGCACCGACAAGAAGAACTTTGTGGCGGGGTTCTCCAACATTGGCCCCGAAGTCGACTTCATTGCCCCCGGCGTTGGCATTATTTCGACCGTACCCGGTGGCTACGCGCCGCTAAGTGGCACGTCGATGGCCTGCCCGCTGGCTACGGGGATAGCGGCGCGCCTGTTGGCCACCCAACCCGACATTCTGGCGATTCCGCGCACCGATGCCCGCGCCAACGCCATGCTGACGTTCCTGCAAAGCAAGGTGCAATCGCTGGGTTTCGGACCGACGTTTGAAGGAACGGGCCAATTTGTCGGCTGAGCCTATGGCCCGCTACGTTCTGCACACAGCCAACCCCGACGGCCCCACGCCCGACGAACTAGCGCTTATTCGTGAGCGCGGGCCGATTCTTAACCAAAGCCGCCGGGCCTTGCTCGTTGAGTTGACCCGCGAGCAGGCGACCGAACTGGGTGCCAGCCTACAGGGCTGGACCGTGCAGCCCGAGATAAGGTATCCAATACCGACCACGCGCCGGAAGCTGAAGTAAGCCGTTTTAGTCCCGGACCTGCGTGTCGAAAGCGCCCGTCAGCACTTGTCCGTTTCGTTTGACCTGCACCCAGATGCGGTAATGCCCTGCCCTTGGAAAAGCGTAGGGAAAGGTGACCATGTTGTTGATACCATCCGGGTGGACCATACCCGTCATCCCGGCATTCTGAGCTAAAGCGGGCTGGCCCTTCAACTGGCTCAGGTACGTGTCGATGCTGTCGCGGAAACGGGCGCCGTTGAGTTGCGTTACGTGGCGGGTGGTGTCGGCAATGCGGTCGGCGAGCAACTGCTCTGAAGCCATCGAATACGTACCCACGGGGTGGAGGTGGATATAAACCGTGCCGTCGGAGCGCAGGATCGCCGCGTGGCCGGCCATGCCCAGATATGGCTCCAGCGTGGCTGCTTTTCCGGTCGCATCGGCCACGGCAAATTTCAGGGTGTAGAGCTGCCCCGCGTCGAGCACGGATGCGGGCTTATCCGTCCAGATCATCGTGGAGCCGTCGGCCAGTTTGGTGCTGGCACCGGGTTTACCACAGGCAACCATGTCGGCATCGAGGTGCAGTTTGCCCACCGCCTCCTGCTTCACGCCCATCGGCTCCGCCACGATAAAGCTGTCGTCGGCGTCGCTTGTGCGTTGCGCAGCCTGGGCGGCCATCACGTTGGGAGCGGGAATATCGACCGTATCGGTCATGGTTTCGGCGTAGCCCGAGCGGTAGACGATATCCGTGTAAAGCAGGTAGCGTCCGCCGGGCAGGTTGGGTAGCCGCGCCTCGAAATGCAGCGAATCGCGGCGGGTCGGGTGGAGGTGCGCAAAGGCATCGAGGCCCGGTACGCGCACCAGGAAGGTATGCAGCAGCTTGCCGTGGTCGGGCACTAGCAGGTTGAAATCGCGGCGGCGGTTCCAGTTGTTGTGAAAGCCCGTCGTGTCGGGTTGCATCGTTAGGAGCACCTGCCCAGCCCGGCCCGGACTATTGTCGGGCTTGACGGTGCTGATAAGCGGTACCGGTTTATAGAGCTGGTAGGTGCGGTATTCATCGGCCCAGCTTTGCCACCACATGCGCCCCCCGGTCAGTACCAATATGAGCAGGACGCCCCCCACGCCCATGCCTACCAGTCGCCGACGCCGGAATGATCTTGCCAACGTACCTGGCGCGGTAACGCCATCGGCATTACTGGCCCCCAGAATGGTTACCAGCATGACAAACAGCAACAACCCCATCACGGCCAGTCCGGCCCCGGTTCCGGCAGGCATCTCGCGCGTCGCGGTCGACGTGGCCAGCACGGGCACCACCACATCGGCTTTGCCGTCGGGCCCATCGATTTGCAACTGAATACTGGTCGAGCCTGATTCCATCAGCCAAACCGAACCCTGATACCGATTCCCCTCCACAGCCGTGAGCGGGTCAGCTTCGGGTGCCCCTTCGTCGCCTTCAAAGAAATACACGGGTCGGCCCTGAATGCTACTGAGGCGGCCTTTTTCGACGAATACCGTTACCTGAGCCGTGCCCGGCACCACGTCGGGCGGCTGTACGCTGATCAGCAACTGGTACTTACCAGCCTGTTTTTGCACAATGACGCCTGCGCTCCCCACATGCGCCTGAGTAGGCAGCGAAAGCACAACCAGGAAAAGGAGCGAAAGAACAAGACGGAAGGGGTTCATAAAGACGGAAGGGGAGTGAATAATGTACAATGAACAATGCACGATGAAGGGGAAGACACGACTAACGACAGGTGCCAGTTAGAGGCACCAACTCATTATGCATCATGCATTATTCATTAAAAATCAACGTACGACGCGGCGCATCCAGTTGCCCCACCACAGACCAACTCGCGCGGAGATCATGGCGATGAGCAGGGCCTTGGCGAACCCGACGGCAAACTGGGCGGCGGTTTGGTCGAACCACGGGCTAAACTTGTAGCGGTACTGCCAGTCGGGCGAGCTACCGTAGCTCCAAGAGTCGCTCATGAAAAACCAGTTGCGGGCGTAGGGTGATTCATGCAGAAAACCGCCAAAGGGCCACTGGACGGCCAGAAACACGAGGATAAACGCTGCCCCCGTCAAGGCCGCCAGCAGCCAGTCGTTCAGGGGTTTCTGGGTACGTTGCGGCGCGCTGAAGCGGTTCAGTAACCAGTCGAGCGCGAAGGCTGGCAGCACCAGCAGCATCGGAAACATAAACGCCTGATAGGTGGTGATAGGGTTGGCTACCGGCCCTAATTTGGGCGTGGCGGGCATCAGCGACAGGATCCAGCTCGGCACGGCAATCACCAGCATGTAAAGTGCCGCGACCAGCGTAATGGGAAACCGGAAAAACCCGCCCTGACCAAGACCACCCGTAGCCGCCCGACCAATCGCCAGCAGCATAAACGGAAAGATGATGGCGGCGTTGATATAGTACGACGAATTGTGCGACGCGTACCGTCCCAGATTCTCGGATACCAGCACGAACAAAACGCTGAGCATGAACGCGCTCGACAGCACGAACAAGAGCCGAATCCGTGCCTGCTGCCGGTCGTTGGGCTGGCTTTGGGTCAGGTTTGCGCCATTTTGCAGGGAGAGTACGGCCACAATGGCTCCCAATTGCACCATCATCATACCTACCAGCAGGATGGTGTGTGGCGGCGTCAGAATCTGCACGTCGAGGCCGTAGGTGTTGTGCCACCAGTCATCAAAAGGGGCGGAGGTGAGCATTGCCAACGCGCCCCAGACGCAGTACATCGCCCCCAGCGATCCGTAGAAGACGCCCCAGAAATTAACGGAACGCGCCCGGTCGGGGTGGTTTTTGCGGAACGTGATCGAGAGAATCTGGTAGGCCGAAAACAGCCCGGCCACCACGGCCCCCACGTACATGACGACGTGTGGTGCCGAAAACAAGCCGTCGCGCCCGATGCTCATATGCCACATGATGTCCCAGAGCAGGCCCATCACAATGCAGAACGAGGAGAAAACAACGGCGTAGGCGTAAGTCGGGATGCCCAACCGCCAATCGGTGGCGCGGGAGGGCGTTTCGGAAGAGAACGAGGTAGGAAAAGCCGCTTGCATCGCGTTTGGAGGAATAGTTACCGTCCAAAGATGCAAAAAAGACGCGCCTGGTTGCAGGATGTTGCGTAATCGGTCGGTCGGCTGCGGGACCGTCTATTTATTGATGCAGCCGCGGGCAATGAGGTAGGGGAGCAACACGTACAACGTCAGCCCTTTGATCAGAAAAAAGAAGAAGCCCGCCCAGCCGAGGCGCTTAAACCAGTTGATGAGTTTGTTATTGGTCTCGGTCATGCCCCAGCAACGGGATTTAGGGCCGCGTGGTTCGCTATGTACGTGGTTAAAGCCACGTGTTGCTGCGTCGCCAACAAGACCTTACCACCGGTCGTCTTCTCGATTTGCAACCCAAACTGACCATAAAAGGGAGCAAATGCAAAGCCATTTGGCCCCTGCCGAAGCCCTAGAACGCCTTTGGGGTATTCGCCGAAGAGAGCGTACTCACGCACATATAGCCGATTGACCTCGGTCCACGGTATCTGCTGCCAGCGCGCCCAGGCCAGTGGTGCCCGGTACTGAACACCCGTCTCGTCAATGCGTAGATCGAGCCGCCGGAAGAACGAAAAACCCCAAAAACCCCCAAAAACAAACTGACACACCAGCAAGACAATAAGCAAGATCGGGTCAGCCAGCAAAAAAGGAAACTGGTTCAATAGAAAAGCAAGTATGGCGCCCTGAGCGATGACATGGGCAATCAGGAAGTGCCAGCGATAAGGGTTCTGCTGGGTTTCGGTATAAACAGGCATAGCAGTTGTAGGAAAACGTTAGTTGCGGAAATATATATACCAACGCTCATGTACTACATACAACGACACCGGCGGCTAGGTTTTTTGTTTCTTTTTCTTCGCTGCCGGAAACAGAATATTGTTCAGAATAAGCCGGTAGCCAGCTGAGTTGGGGTGTAGGTTCAGGTCGGTGGGTTCCTCGCCGATTTCGTGGCGATAATCTTCGGGGTCATGGCCGCCGTAGAACGTGAAGAACCCTTTGCCGTAGGGCGCATGAATGTAGCGCGCCTCACCCACCGACCGATTTTCGGCCAGTATATCGACCTGCGGTTTGATGTAGGCCTTCTTGAACGCCGTGGTCTGCCCCATAAACCCTTTGATCGTGCTCTGGTGGTTTTGCGTGAGCATGGTCGGAATGGGATTCCACTTGGCCGAAAACTGGAACAGCGTGAAGTAATCGTTGTGCTCACTCAGGCCCCGCTCTTCGGGTTGATTGTCGATGTTCGAAAACTCGATCATGTACGGATTGGTATACACCTGAAAATCCTTGAAAGCCATCGTCTGGCTAAAATCCAGCTTGTTGTTGGCCTGCGGATCGAACGGGTCGCCGTCGTAGAAGGCATCGACGATGTCGGTGTTTTGCGCGGCCAATGCGATGTCATACGTGTCGGTAGCGTTGCACATGGCAAACATGTAGCCACCACCCAGCGCAAAATCACGGATTTTTTTCACCACGGCCAGCTTCATCTGAGGCACCTTGCTGTAGCCAAACTTGCGGGTGATGAGTTCGGCTTCGCGGCGTTGGGCGATGTACCACGGCTGATCTTTCATGTGGAAAAACTTACCAAACTGCCCCGTAAAATCTTCGTGGTGCAGGTGCAGCCAGTCGTATTCGGGCAGCTTGCCGTCGAGCACTTCTTCGTCGAAGACCACGTCGTAGGGGATTTCGGCGTAGGTCATCACCATCGTTACGGCGTCGTCCCAGGGCTGCTTGGTCTTGGGGGAATACACCGCCACTTTGGGGGCTTTCTGAAGCTTGACGGCGTCCATGTTGGCGTTGGGCGACGCAATTTCGGCCAGAATGTTGGCGGCGTCGGCATCGGAGATGACCTCATATGATACCCCACGAATAAGCATTTCGTTGGTGAACGTAGGCGATTGCGGCATCAGAAATGCCCCGCCCCGGTAGTTCAGCAGCCAGTCGATTTCGGTTTCATGCGTTTTCAATACCCAATAGGCGATTCCATAGGCCTTGAGGTGGTTCTTCTGCGTCTCGTCCATCGGCACCAGGATTTTGGCGGCGAATGAAGCCGTAGACAGCAGAAAAAGGATAAGCGGTAACAGCAGACGTTTCATTGGCAGATTGTGGATAACGCCGATTTGTAGCTTTGTAACGATCAAAACCAGGTTTTGAATGTACAATGTACGATGAACAATTCGGACCGCCACCGCAGATCGGGGCGGCGCTCTTTACCAGGATATTGTTCATTCGGCATTGTTCATTGCACATTAACTTATGGACCTACTCGAAAACATACGCGAAGGGTTACGGTCGGTGGCGGGAAATCGGCTCCGCACCATCCTAACGGCCCTCATCATTGCCCTGGGCATTACCTCGCTGGTGGGTACGTTGACGGCCATCGACGGCATACAGGCGTCGCTGAACAGCAACTTTGAAGGGTTAGGCGCCAACGTTTTCAACATTGTGGCCCGGCAGGAAGTGCGCCGGTTTGGCGGACGGATCATTCAGAAAGACGAACCCATCGACTACCACGAAGCCATTACCTTCCGTCGTCGCTACAAATACAAGGCCACTATTTCCATCTCGACGCTTGTTTCGGGGGCGGGGCAGGTAAAATACGGCTCGAAAAAAACGAACCCCAACGTGCAGGTGGTTGGCATCGACGACGCCTACCTAACCGTAAAAAATTACAAAGTCGGGCAGGGCCGCCCTATCAACTCGGGCGATATCGACAATGCACTGACGGTGGCCGTGATCGGTAATGAGTTGGCTAACACCTTGTTTCAGGGGAAAGTCAATCCCGTTGGGCAGCTAATCCGGGTACTGGGGAGCCAATTTCGGGTGGTGGGTGTACTGGAAAAAAAAGGCTCGCTGACCGGCGGTGGCGACGATCGTGTTGTACTGGTTCCCCTCGAAAATGCCCGCCAACTGGCCGGTGAACGGCAACTGACATTCGACATCACAGCATCGGTGACGGAGATCGGCGATCAGGAAATGGCTATTGGCGAAGCCACCGGCCTGATGCGACTCATCCGGCAGGACCGCCTTGGGCAGCCCGACTCGTTTGATATTGAACGGGCCGACGCGCTGGTCAAAGACATCGAAGAAACCACCGGGTATCTGCGTTGGGGCGGCTTTGGTATCGGTGCCATTACGCTGCTGGGCGCGGCCATTGCCCTCATGAACATCATGCTGGTGTCGGTTACGGAACGTACCCGCGAAATCGGGATTCGTAAATCGCTGGGAGCCACGCCCATGCGCATCCGGCAGCAGTTTCTGATCGAAGCCATTGTGATCTGCATCCTGGGCGGGCTGGTCGGTATCATGCTGAGCATCGCTATTGGCAACGCCGTGGCCTTCGGCATCAGCAGCGACGGTGAAGGCCGGTTTGTACTCCCCTGGCTCTGGATGATGCTCGGCCTGCTGGTCTGCGTGGCGGTGGGCCTGTTCTCGGGTATCTACCCCGCCATCCGCGCTTCCAAACTCGACCCCATCGACGCTCTGCGCTATGAGTAGCGTGCTGCGTTGTGCCTGAATGGCCTGTTCCTGAGGAAAGGGCAAAAGACTCACACAACGTACCCAGACGTACCTCAACGACTATTCAGGTACGTCACCCTCACTAGCTATGATTATCGGGCGAAAACAACGTACCTGAAAACTATGTACAAGCGCCTGACAGGCAATGAAATAGCGTTTTTCAGCTAAAATGACCCAAAAAAAAGACGATCGGCCTTGGGTGTCGTATCGGTAAAAGACTACTTTTGCACCACGTTTGACAAAACGCATCGTCGGCAACGACGAACGGTTCTCCTGCCGGGTTGGCGGAACCGGTAGACGCGATGGTCTCAAACACCATTGTTCGCAAGGACATGCCGGTTCGAGTCCGGCACCCGGTACGATAATAGCCCCTAATAATCTGTTCGCAGAGTGTTAGGGGTTTATTGTTTATTAGCCTGGCAAGTCGGCAACTTCGGCTTAGCTGATTGGGTAGTTACCTGACAGGACTGGTGGACTCGTTGATAATTGCTGAACCGCTAAGCGTCTATGACGTTGGCGAAAAGGTGGCACGAAACCAATTGATGAGGCTGAGATAAGGTTGATGCTGGCGTATAAAGGCACGTTATAAAGTTGGTTAGTCGGTATGGGGTTATCTCAATTAGAACAGCTTGTTCGGGCGATTCATCCATTGGCGGACGCTGACTGGGCGGCGTTTTCAGACGTGTGGCGGCCATTTTCCGCGAAGCGCAAAACACTACTTACCGTTGCCGGTGAACTGGAGGGCTATCTGTATTTTGTGGCAGAAGGAGTACAGCGGGTGTATTACCTCGATGAACAAGACCGGGAAGCCACGCTGATTTTCTCGTATGCGCCATCGTTCGGCGGGGTTATCGACTCGCTGCTGCTGCAACAGCCGTCGCGGTATTACTTCGAAACACTGACACCCTCCATTTTTCTGCGGGCCTCTTACGCCGACTTACAGACGGTGATGCTGCGCCACCCAGCGGTCGAGACTATGACGCGGAAGGCGCTCACGCAGGCGTTATCGGGCGTGTTGGAACGGCTCGTCGAGTTGCAATGCTATTCGGCCACCGACAAATTCCGGGGCCTGCTGCGCCGAAGTCCGCATATTCTTCAGGTTGTGCCGCACAAATACCTGGCCAATTACATCGGCGTCGATCCAACGAATTTCAGCAAGTTTATGAATAGCATTAAGGTCTGAAATCTTGGCGAATACCAACAACGGGCGCGCGCGTATCGCTCAATTTTGCATCGTACTAAACAGTAGTAACATGCAATTAAAATCAACGCTCAAACGGTCGGCGCAGGGGTTCATTCTGCTGTCGGCACTGGCCCTGCTGTCGGTCAGTCTCATGGCCTTTTTCAATCCCCAATCGGTTATGGATCTGGTCCAGGTCAAGCTGACTAACACGAGCGCAATCAGCTCAATACGGGGCGCGTATGGCGGCGTCGGACTCACCCTGTTTATCAGTCTGCTCTACCTGATGGTCCGCCATATTGCCAAAGGATTAGCCTTTCTGAGCCTATTGTGGGGCTGTTATGCCCTGTCGCGGACCATTACCATACTGGCCGATGGTGCATTGGGTGCTTTCGGTCAGCAGTGGCTTCTGATCGAATCGGCTTTTTGCCTGATTGCCTTGTCGCTGCTTTGGGCTAATCAGCGAGTGATGGCGTTCTCGTAACGTATCCAGCCCGCAGCAGAATCGCTCGGTGTTGAGCCGGGTACGTTCAGCCGGTTCACCGGCTGATGTCGTTTAACTGTAAATTGGTACCGTCGAACGCCTCTGTGGTGTTGACGATACCTACTTTCCAGAGGCGGGTGTTGACGAACCGAAAGGCCGGTTTGCCATCGCGATCAGCGATGCGCCCACCGCCCGAAAAATCATTATTGATGAACCGCACGCCCATCAGGCCGGGGCCATCCATCAGCAGGTATGTGGTGCCCGGCTTGTCGGCGCTGGTGGGGAGCCCGCTGTGCGAATAGAAAGGCTCCTTGGTGGCGTTGGTTTCGTAAGGGAACACATCCTGCACCGTCGTGAATACCCATTGATTGCCCGTCCAGGTAGCCAGCTTGCGCCCCTGCCCGCTCCACTCGCCGGTAGGGTTGTCGGTGAGCCAATACGTGTCGCCCTGCGCGGGTGATGTCGGGGGCTTCTGTTGCAGGCTTTTGGCCGTCAGCGGTTTGGTGACGAACTGACTGCCCGTCCAGACGTAGCTATACAGGCCATTAACGGGGTAATTCAGCACATTAAAGGCATTATCGCGCAGTCGAAGCCGGGTTGGGGCCACTACCCGGACGCCCTGTATGGTGCTGTTTCGAAGTTGGTAGATGCTAAAGAGGCTGGCTAGTGAATCGGGTGCGTAGCCGGTCAGGCTCAGGCGATCGTTCGTCCAGGTGAGTCCTGCATTCCGGCCAAAATTGTAAAAAGGTCCCTGAAATGGATAGGCCGCGGTCACTACGTTATTCCGCACCATGGCGTTTAGGGTGTTGCCAACTGAAATGGGTGCACGGAATCCGGTTGTACCCGCCTGCCGTTCTGTGCAGCGAATGGTATTATTTTCGATCAGCACATTTTCACAAAAGGTCGCTTCGATAACCGTTTTCTGAAACGACCGCTGCCGGAACGTATTCTGGCGAACGGTCAAGTCGTGCCGGTCCAGTGCCGACTGAGTACCGCGATCGTTGGAGGTAGTCGAAAAGCCAACTCCATCAAGAACGTTACGCTCCACCGTCGTGCCATTCCCTAGCATTTCGATATAGTCAGTATGCCAGTTCGTGAGCGTGTTACGGGCAATGTAATTGCTGTCGCCCTGCTGGGAGAGCGCAAAATAGCCGCAGTTGCTGATCCGGTTGCCCACGATCTGAAGCTTGCGGTTATGCCACCCGCGCAAAAAATGGTCGTGGGGAATGAATAACTCGATGCCCATTCGCCCGCACGAATCGACCGTGTTGTTGAGGAGCATTAACCGATCGAACCGGCCCCAAGTGGTCAGGCCATTGCCGCTGCCTTCAGTCTGCGAGTGCATGAGCCCCGGCCCCTTCGATGCCATGTTGCGGATGACATTGTTTCGGAACACGGCGCCAACAATGGGAGCCGGGCAGTCGAGGTTGTTCAGGTGCACCCCATGATAGCAGTCGCGGATGGTTGTGTTTTCGATAATAAGGCTGGTAAATCGATTCTGCCGACTATTCTGCTGCGACACCACAATGGCCTGATCGCCGCTCCGCCGGTATTGCCCCCCCGTAATGCGTACCCGGATCATACCCGTGTCGGGTGCGTCGACCCGAATCAGGTGCTGTCCTTTGATTTGACCGCTGTTTACGGTATTGGTTTGTTGACCATCCATGCGCCAACTGCCAGTCAGTAACCCTTTATTTGTCAGCGTCAGGCTCCACCGTGTGTATAGTAGACGCTTGCCAGGCGTCGTCGTATCCAGATATAATTCAGCTTCTGGTTCAATTACCATCGTGAGTGCTCCGGGAGCAGTCAACTGATCGGTGAGGCGGTAATGTTTTTGTCGGCTGATGAGCAATGGCTGCCCAGACGAACAGGCGGCGGCGAGGGCCGCTCGCAACGGCGCCGTGTCGTCAGCAATCCGGTCGCCAACGGCGCCAAAGGCTTCGGGTCGGACACCCGGACTAGTTGCTGCCACCAGACTACTATCGGCTCGTTTGGCGGGTGTAGTCCCGTGTGTATCGGGACGGGGATGGCGCACCAGCAGGTGCGCCACCAAAACGATTAGTGCGTGGGTCGTTAACAACATCGTACAGCGACGGGCGCTCGGTTACCAACGCCCCTATACTGTTCTATCGCTGTCGTTCGTGTATTTGTTGCCTGTTTTCCGTTAAAAACACCTATATAGTCCATTAAAATGGGCCAAAAGGAGTTGGAATGAGACGATGAGTTTTCTATAACCAGCCGTTAAACCGGAAGCCTGCCGACTGCCGTAGTCCGGTTGTAAAAAGGCATAAACCCCTAGCTGACACTTGCCTTGGCCGCGTTGGCGACCGTATCAGTGACCGCTTTTTCGGGTACATTAGAAAGACCGGTCTGGCTATGACGAGCTCGCCACAACCAGCCAAGCGACAGCAGCGTGACGAGGCCGACGCTGAGGGCCAGCCACATACCGGCGGGTAAAGGCAACAGCAGGTACGTAGCCACGCCCGCGCACACCAACAGCCGGCCCGCTTCAACCCGGTATGCCCACCTGCGGCCCTCGAAGAGCCAGCCAAAATTGACCACCGTGAGGCCTACAAGCAGGGCAATCACCGCTTTCTGCCCCCAGCCCAACTGCGCCTGAAACTGTAGAAAGGGGAAGGTAGCCAGTAAGAGCAATCCATATTGAAACAGCACGTAGTAGTTGACCGTAGGCGCCACCGCCGTGTCGAATTTCTGGTACTCATCGCGGCTAACGGCGGGGATGGGGTGATAAACGGCCATTTTGGCGTCCCAGCCGGGTTTGTAGAACAGCACCTTTAGCTTGTCGGTGAAATGCGGGGCCTGCCGGAGCTGCTGACTAATCTGCTCATAATGCGAGAAATTGGCCCAAACGGGATTCCAACTGTTGATGGGCGTGGTGATGCCGTACACGGGCCGCTCTTCTTCGGCCTGGAAGGTGCCAAAGAGCCGGTCCCAGATGATGAACGTACCAGCGTGGTTCTTGTCGATGTACTTAGGGTTGCGGCCGTGATGCACCCGGTGGTGGGAAGGCGTATTCATGAATGTTTCCAGAAAGCCCATGCGATCGATCAACTCGGTATGAATCCAGAATTGATAGATGAGGTTGATGCCCCCCACGATGAGCAACTGCGTGGTATCGAAGCCCAGCAGGGCCATCGGCAGGTAAACGGGGGCCGTCCAGACACCCTGAAACCAGCTTTGGCGCAGCGCCACCGAGAGGTTGTATTCTTCGCTCTGATGGTGCACTACGTGCCCGCTCCAGAATAGGTTGACCTCGTGGCTCAGCCGATGGGCGACATAATAACAAAGGTCGTAGAGCAGAAAAGCCAGCACCCAACTCCACCACACGTGCGGAATCGTGAAGAGCGCAGCATGGGCATATACGGCTTCGTAAATCCCCAGCGTAAAGACTTTCAGAAAGATGCCGACGACCTGCTGCGACGTGCCAGCGCCCAGGTTGGTGATGCTGTCGTTGAGCCGGTATAAATTGGTTTGTCGATGATGATCGAGCCAGATTTCGATGCCCATCGCCAGAAAGAAGAAGGGAATCGCCAGCATAATCGGGTTGACATTCATAGGTCGTAAGGCGCTGTCTGTTATGGATTTTAAGTATCGAAAATAAGACCAAATTAGGAAAAAGTTGTGCTGTTGGGTGGCTATGGTGAGGTTTCGCCCGGCTGTGGCTTTACTTGCCAGCCTACAACCGATTCATAACGCATGACAACCCAGTCTTTTTTTCCGGCTAGTTTGGCCGACGTACCTGCCGACGTTCAGATCGAGCCCATTCACCAACGCGAATACCTGCTCAACGGCGAGATGATTGCCTGGTCGGGGCGCGTAGCCGACGTATACTCGCCCGTGGGCACCCCTGATGAATCTGGAAACTGGCAACGGCACCTAGTGGGCAGCTACCCGGTTTGCGGCCCCACCGAAGCGATGGCTGCGCTTGATGCCGCCGTGGCTGCCTACGACAATGGCCGTGGCGAATGGCCGCAGATGCCCGTTGCCGGCCGCATTGCCTGCATGGAAACGTTCATCGGCAAAATGCTGGAGAAGCGAAGCCTAGTGATTAACCTGATCATGTGGGAGATTGGTAAAAACCGCCCCGACGCCACCAAGGAGTTCGACCGGACGGTGAAGTACATCTACGACACCATCAACGTGTTGAAAGACATGGACCGCAACTCGTCGCGGTTCCGGATCGAAGAGGGTATTATCGGGC
The DNA here is from genome assembly GCF_000331105.1 of Fibrella aestuarina BUZ 2. Taxonomy (NCBI): domain Bacteria; kingdom Pseudomonadati; phylum Bacteroidota; class Cytophagia; order Cytophagales; family Spirosomataceae; genus Fibrella; species Fibrella aestuarina. Next base: position 3,811,709 of record NC_020054.1, read on the forward strand.
AAATCCGGCGCTCGCCGCTCGGCGTGGTGCTGTCCATGGGGCCGTTCAATTACCCGCTCAACGAAACCTACACGACGCTGATTCCGGCCATTTTGATGGGTAACACGATCCTGTTCAAAACGCCCAAACACGGCTCGCTGCTACACTATCCCCTGCTCGAAGCCTTCCGCACGAGCTTTCCGAAGGGGGTCGTCAACTCGCTCTATGGGCGTGGTGCCGAGGTGATTCCGCCTGTGATGCAGTCGGGTAAGGTGAACGTGTTGACGCTCATTGGGTCGAGCCGCGTGGCCGACGAATTGCAGCGGTTTCACCCCAAACTGAACCGCCTGCGCTCGATCTTGAGCCTCGACGCCAAAAACGCCGCTATCATCCTGCCTGATGCCGATCTGGATGTGGCCGTTAGTGAGTGTATCCTGGGGTCCTTGTCGTTCAACGGGCAGCGGTGTACGGCCATCAAGATCATCTGGGCGCACCGCAGCATCGTCGATCAGTTTCTGGCCAAATTCGGGCCGGCCGTTAGCGCGCTCAAACTGGGTATGCCCTGGACCGACGGCGCCCAGATTACGCCCCTGCCCGAACCTACCAAAACCGATTACCTCACCGACATTATCCGCGACGCCGAAGCCGGCGGGGCCAGGATTATGAACGAAGGGGGTGGCGAAGTGGTGGAGTCGTTGTTCCGGCCGGCGGTGGTGTATCCGGTCAAAGAAGGGATGAAGTTGTACCGCGATGAGCAGTTTGGCCCCGTTGTGCCCGTGGTAGCTTACGATGATACGGAGGAGTTTATCGATTACCTGATCACCGACGACCACGGCATGCAGGCCAGCATTTTCGGCTCCGACCCCGAAGCGATCGCGGCCCTGATCGACCCGCTGGTAAACCTGGTTAGCCGGGTGAATATCAACGCGCAATGCCAGCGCGGCCCCGATACCTTCCCGTTCACCGGCCGGAAAGATTCGGCCGAGGGTACGTTGTCGGTGGAAGATGCCCTACGGTCGTTTTCGATCCGGTCGGCGGTGGCAACGAAAGACACCACCCCGAACAAAACGATTCTTAACAACATCGTCGGTAACCACGAGTCGGTGTTCCTGAGCACGAACTTCATTTTTTAAATGATAAATGATGAATTGGGCTGACGCGAGCGCTTCGTGCGTCAGCCCAATTCATCGTTTATCATTCATAGCTTATTACTGTTTTCCCCATTCCGCGGGGTTTTGGCGCCAGGCGGTGAGGGAGTCGGTGGTGTCGGCGGGGATGTAATCGAGGGTTTGGGCTTCTCCGATCAGGGTATCGTAGTTGCTGAGGCAGGCGAGCTTAACGTTTGCGTTGGCGAAGTTCTGGTCGGCGAGGGCAAACCCGTAGGTGAAGATGGCGATCATGCCAATTACCTCGGCCCCCGCCTGCCGCAAGGCCTCGACTACTTTCAGCGAACTGCCCCCCGTCGAAATCAGATCTTCCACTACCACCACCCGTTGCGGGTTGTCCGACGCCTCGATCCGCCCTTCGATCTGGTTGCCCATGCCGTGTTTTTTCGGCTCGGGGCGCACGTAGCAATAGGGGAGGTTCAGCGCGTCGGCAACGAGGGCTCCCTGCGGAATGCCCGCCGTAGCGACACCTGCGATGACTTGCGCCGTTGGAAACTCGCGGCGAACCAGGTCGGCCAGCGCCTCTTTAATGTAGGTACGTACCTCAGGGTACGCCAATGTGACGCGGTTATCGCAGTAAATCGGTGATTTCCAGCCCGAACTCCAGGTAAACGGGTCGGCGGGCCGTAGTCGAACGGCCTGTACGGTTAATAAATGACGGGCAACGGTTTGAGCGACAGTAGACAATTTGATACGGACGATTGATTTGATTGCAAACTTCGTTGTAAACTTTCGCATTTCCTGCCGACTTTCAAGGGCTCAAGTCGCTAGGCGTCGTTTGCCGCGTACTGCCCACTCCCAACCCCGCTACCTACAGGTTCGATGAAATCGCTTATAACCTCGCTGTTTGTTTGTGTTGCCGCATCTGGTATGGCTCAGCATTATCCGACGATCGGGCATGTCGTTCGTGACGATCCGCGCCTGAACGCGCTCCTGCCCGAAAACGCGCAGATCGAGGTACTGGCGTCGGGTTTCGACTGGACCGAAGGACCCGTATGGGTGAAAGGGACGGGTAACACGCCGGGGTATCTGCTCTTCTCCGACGTACCCAACAACGTTATTCACCGCTGGACCGAAAAGTCGGGCGTACAGGTATTTTTGAAGCCCTCGGGCTACACGGGCCTGGGTACGTACAGCAACGAACCCGGTAGCAACGGACTGACCATCGACCGGCAGGGGCGGCTCATCGCCTGCGAACATGGCGACCGGCGGATTTCGGCCATGCCGCTCAATAAGCCCGGGGGAAAAATCACGCTGGCCGACCGCTGTCAGGGCAAGCGGTTCAACAGCCCCAACGACGTGGTGGCGCACAGCAACGGCAGTTACTACTTCACCGACCCACCCTACGGGTTACCCAAGCACGATACCGACCCCAGCCGCGAAACCAAGCTCTTCGGCGTGTACCGCATTGACCCCGAGGGGGAGGTAACGGTCGCGATTGCCGATCTGGTCCGGCCCAATGGCGTCGCCCTGTCGCCCGATCAGAAAACGCTGTATGTGGCCCAGTCCGACGAAAAACAGCCGGTTATCCTGGCGTATCCGATTTTGCCCGACGGAACCGTGGGGAAAGGCCGCCTGGTCTATAATGCGCTCGACCTGATGAAACGGGGCCTGAAGGGCGCCCCGGACGGTCTGAAAGTCGACGAGCAGGGAAACCTGTGGGCAACCGGGCCCGGTGGGGTACTGGTGATCGCCCCCGACCCGAAAGGCGGTGCCGGTACGTTGCTGGGGCGCATCGATCCCGGCGAGGCTACGGCCAACTGCGCCTGGGGCGACGACGGCAAAACGCTTTACATCACCGCCGACATGTACCTCTGCCGCATTCGCACCAACGTGCGCGGCGCAAACTGGTGAAGAGCCAAAGAGCGAATGGAGCGGCTAAGCAACAGGGCCGAACGAATTGCTTTCACTCTTTCCGCATTCGCCCTTTCACTCTTTACCCGGATGCCCTAACTTTGTATAGAGGTCAACGAGACCCTTCGTAATTTGACAATAGGGCTTTATTCTCAGTGATGAGAATCAATGATTGAAAACCAGTGGTTGAAAATCGCAAATTCATTATTATCGGCGTCTTCTGTTTAGTGGGCCTGATTTACGCCGCTCGCCTGTTCTACCTGCAAATTTTAGACGATAGCTATTCCCTGGAATCGTCGAGTAACTCCATCAAACGCGTTATCGAAATTCCGTACCGGGGGCAGATCTACGACCGGAACGGCAAACTGCTGGTCTACAACACGCCGGTGTATGACCTTTACGTAACGCCCAAGCGGGTCAAAATTCCCGACACCACAGCTTTCTGCAAGATGATGGACATTACCCGTCCGGAATTCGACAGCATTATGGCGATTGCCAAAGCGTATTCGCCCCTGAAGCCCTCGGTATTTCTGCGTCAGCTCTCCAAGGAAGATTACGCCCGTATTCAGGACGCCCTGGTCGATTACCGGGGGTTTGAGCCCATGATGAGTTCGATGCGGACGTACCCAGCTCATACGTTGTCCAATGCGCTTGGGTACGTGTCGGAGATCAGTAAAAAGGCGCTCGACAATCAGGAAATACCCTACTACCGACAGGGCGACTACGTGGGCCACAACGGCCTGGAAGAACAGTACGAGAAAGAACTGCGCGGTCGCCGGGGCATCAAATACGTGATGCAAAACGTACGCGGTGTGGTGAAAGGCTCCTTCAAAGACGGGGAGTACGACACCGCCGCTGTGGCGGGCAAAAGCCTCTATACGAGTATCGACGTGGATGTGCAGCAATATGCCGACAGCCTCATGCAGAACCGCGTGGGAAGCGTTATTGCGCTTGACCCGAACACCGGCGAGATTCTGGCTTCCGTATCGGCTCCCACGTACGACCCTAATCTGCTGTCGTCGCGGTACTTCTCGAAGAATTACCGCAAACTGGTAAAAGACCCTTACAAACCCCTCATCAACCGCCCCATCATGGCGAGTTACCGGCCGGGGTCTACCTTCAAGCTGATCCAGGCGCTGATTGCCCAGCAGCAGGGATCGCTGTATCCCAATATGGTGTATGGGCACGCTGGTTCGCCGATGCGCTGCCACTGCCGGGGCGGTAACAACCTGCGTGGGGCGGTGCGGTTTTCCTGCAATCCCTACTTCTACAACGTTTTCCGCAAATACATCTACCACAACGGCAATCCCAACACGTTCAAGGCCTCGGCCATTGGCTTGAAGGAGTGGCACGACCAAGTTGTTAAGTTCGGTATCGGGCAGAAACTCGGCCTTGATCTGCCTTATGAAAAGGCGGGAAACTTACCGACGGTCTCCACCTACGACAAGTTGTATAAAGGAGAAAATCGGTGGAAATTCTCCAATATCTATTCGCTCAGTATTGGTGAGGGCGAATTGCTCATCAGCCCGCTTAAGCTGGCTAATCTGGCGGCCATTATGGCCAACCGGGGCTGGTACATCACCCCGCACTATGTGAAAGGCATCGGCCAGATCGGTGAAGGCGTGCCCGACACGTACAAAGAGAAGCACTATACCGACATTGACCGGCAGTATTACCTGCCCGTGATCGAGGGCATGCGCATGGCGGTGATGGCCGGTACGGTAAAGAAAGAAGCCGACATCGCCGGCATTGATCTCTGCGGGAAAACCGGGACCGCGCAGAACGCCAAATTCGGGCATAAGCACGACCACTCCATCTTTATTGGCTTCGCGCCGATGAACAACCCCAAAATTGCCATCGCCGTTTTCGTGGAAAATGCGGGCTGGGGAGGGACGGCGGCGGCGTCAACGGCCGCACTGGTGGTTGAGCGCTATCTGAAACGTAAAACGGAAGCGACGAAGCTGCAAAACTGGCTGATGCAACAGAACTACATGCCGCCGCTCTCGATGCTGCCCAAACCGCGCGAGGCGAAGAAACCCGCTGACACCTCGGGCCAGAAAGCCACCCCGAAGCTGCAAAAAGATAGTCTACGCCGCCCCCGCCCGATGATGACCCAGGTCAGCCCGGCCGAAAAGAGCATCGTGGGAGGAAATTAAAAAAATGCACAATGCACAATGAACGATGCGGTCCGCCGGGGGCGCCTAGCCGCTGCGGTACAGTGGTGCTGCAATTGCGTACCGGTGCATAGGGTATTGTACCGTAGCGGCTAGGCACCCGGCTGACCGCATCGTTTATTGTGCATTGTACATTGTTCATTTGTAAAATGGCCCGTAACGCTGAATTGACCCGAAATATTGATACCCTGACGCTGCTGCTCTACATTGGCTGCGTGCTGATGGGCTGGCTGAACGTCTACGCGGCGGTCTATAGCCCCGAAGAGCAAACGAGCATCTTCGACCTGTCGACCAATGCCGGTAAGCAACTGATGTGGATCGGTACGTCGGTCCTGCTGATCATCGCCGTGCTGGTGATCGACCATAAGTTCTACGACACCTTCGCCTTTGTGTTTTACCTGTTTATGATTGCGATGCTGCTGCTGGTGATGGTGGCGGGGGCAAATATCAAAGGCTCACGGTCCTGGTTCAAAATCGGTTCGTTCTTGTTGCAACCAGCCGAATTTACCAAGATGACCACCAGCCTGGCGCTGGCCAAGTACCTCGATCAGCCGGGGATCAACCTCACCAAGCGGAAGGATTTATTGTGGGTAGGGGGCATCATCGGCCTGCCCGCCCTCCTGATCATCCTTTCCAATGAAACGGGCTCGATGCTGGTGTTTTCGTCGTTTGTGATCATGCTGTATCGCGAAGGGCTCCCCGGCTGGATTCCGCTGACGGGGGTGGTATTGGCCGCGTTGCTCATTCTGGCGCTGATCGTGCCACCGCTGTACCTGTTTGCGGGCATCGCGGTGCTATGCGGCCTGGTGATTCTGCTCATGCCGCGCTACAACCGCACGGCCCGTAACATCATCGGCATTGCACTCGTAGGAGGCGCTATGATGCTGACCGCCACGGGCGTCGATTTCTTCGTCAACAAGGTGCTACAGCCCCACCAACGCAACCGGATCAAGGTGTTGATCGACCCGAACGTTGACCCGCTGGGCGTGGGCTGGAACGTAACACAGGCCAAAATCGCCATCGGCTCGGGGCGCCTGCAGGGCAAAGGGTTTCTGGAAGGCACCCAGACAAAGTTCGACTTCGTGCCCGAGCAAAGCACCGACTTTATTTTCTGCACCATCGGTGAAGAACACGGCTTTGTGGGCAGCCTGATCGTGATTGCGCTCTTCATGGGTTTACTGGCCCGACTGGTGATTCTGGCCGAAAAGCAGCGCAGCAAATTTGCCCGCGTTTACGGCTACTGCGTCGCGGGCATCATCTTCTTCCACGTGATGGTCAACATCGGCATGACCATTGGCCTGATGCCCGTGATCGGCATTCCGCTGCCCTTCTTCAGCTACGGTGGTTCGTCGCTCTGGTCGTTTACGCTGCTGCTGTTTATTTTCCTCAAACTCGACTCCCGCCGGACGAATTCGCTGTTTAGTTAAGTTGCGCTTACGACGTAAACCCAATTATACCTTTCGCTTGATCGTGCGGATAATGGCGAGCACTTCGGCTTGCAGGACGTTATCGAACTGCACGTTGACCGATTCGCGGTAGGTGCCGTTAGTAAGCAGGTAGAGCACACCCACGGCGTTAGTCTGTTCGGAATAAAAAAAGGTGCCAAAAGCCTGATCGCCCTCGGTCAGGGTGATGGATTGGGTGAGTGTTTGCCCGTTGAACGACCCGACGGATGGCGTTTTGCCTCCCAGCACCGTCTGTCCATATTCCGAACAACCCGTGGCCGTGCAGAAGCTATAGGCAAACTTGGCGCGTTTGTCGGCGCGGTCCTGCGCAAACAGCCAACCATCGATCTGAATCCGGCCACCTTCGCCGGTATAGTTCGCGGGAAACTTGATCGTATAACTGGCATTCAACGGACCCAGCGTCCAACTGGTCGGGTCGGTCTGAACGGTATTGTTCAGGTTCGTGGGCGGAGTTGGGTCAACCGTAGTGCGCTTCTTGCAGGCAACTAACACCACGAACAGCGCAATGAATAGAGAGATACGAAACGGCAGCATACGTCAGGAGTAGGAAAGGATGTACCCTAGAAACGAAATTCGGTCTAAATCCGTTGATGTCGGGTTCGGTTGCCACCTATTTGTTTTTAGACGGTAGGGGCTGGGCGGCCAATTCCGTCAGGCAGCGGTTACAGAGGCAAACGTACCCACCCAGTGTCTGCTCGGTATGCGCCCGAATGCGGTCCCGTTCTGCGGATGTCAGCGTCAGCTTGGCACAGTCACAATCGTGGATGGCTTCAGGCCGACACGCGAACGGCTGCTGGCATCGGGGGCAGGTCTTCGTCATACCCGTAGTGACCAGTCGTTGAGGCGCTGGCCCGCTTCCAGCAACATGGTGTCGTCTTTGGCGAAACAGAAACGCAGGATATGGTAGTCGGTGCGCTGCTGGTAAAAAACCGATACCGGAATGGACGCCACGCCAATGTCGCGCGTCAGGCGCACGGCCAGTTCGTGGTCGGGCTCGTCGGTCAGGCCGGCGTAGGACACGTTCTGGAAAAAGGTGCCTTCCGTGGGCAAAAACGTGAAGCGGGAGCCCGCCAGCGCCGACAAGAAGAGGTCGCGCTTCTGCTGGTAGAAATTGGGCAGCGTGGTGTAGCGGTCAGGCTGAGTCAGGTACGTTGCCAGCGCGTGCTGCATCGGCGTCGACACGCTGAACGTCAGAAACTGATGCACCTTCCGAAACTCGACGGTCAGGGCGGGCGGGGCCAGGCAGTACCCGATTTTCCAGCCCGTGATGTGAAACGTTTTGCCGAACGAGCCGATCACGAACGTTCGCTCGCGCAGCACCGGATAACTCGCCAGCGAGTGGTGGGTACGTCCGTCGAAGCGGATATGTTCGTACACCTCGTCGGCCACCACCAGCAGGTTATGCGCCTCGGCCAGTGCGGCCAGTTCGTGCATATCCTCGCCCGTCCAGACGCGGCCCGTGGGGTTATGCGGCGTATTGACAACGACCAGCCGGGTACGTGGCGTCACGAGCAAACGTACCTGATCCCAGTCGATGCCATAGTCGGGTGGGGCAAGCGACACGTAGATGGGGTGGCCCCCCGCCAGTTCGATCGCGGGTACGTAGCTATCGTAGGCCGGTTCAAACACCAGAACCTCATCGCCAGGCTGCACCACCGCCGTAATGGCCGCAAACAGCGCTTCCGTAGCGCCCGATGTAATGGTAACCTCGTGGTCGGGATGGTAATGGCTCCCGTATAGGGTATTGGTTTTCAGAGCGATGGCTTCGCGCAACGACGCTACGCCCGGCATGGGGGCATACTGGTTATGCCCGTCGCGCATGGCCTGAGCAACCAGTTCAATGAGGGCAGGGTCGGCTGCGAAACTGGGGAATCCCTGCGACAGATTTAATGCGCCCACTTCAGCCGCCAGTTTCGACATGACGGTAAAGATGGTGGTGCCTACGTTGGGTAATTTGGACTGCATAGGAAACGCAACGCTGAACGTTGACAGACAAAAATAAGGGAGCGCGCGTCAAGCGGCCGATGGGGATATTGTCAGGATTCGCCGGGTTTTCCGCCTTTCGGGTGGGCCTGATCGTAAGTTTTTTTTAGCTGTTCGAGGCTTGTGTGTGTGTACACCTGCGTGGCGGCCAGGCTGCTGTGGCCCAGCAGGTCTTTGATGGCGTTGAGGTCGGCCCCCCGGCTAAGCAGGTGGGTGGCAAAGCTATGGCGCAGCACGTGCGGGCTGCGTTTTTCGAGCGTCGTCACCAGCGACAGGTACTTGTTGACGATCCGCTGAATGAGCACCGGATAGGCGGGGATGCCCTTGTCGCTGACCAGTAACGCCGTCGGGTCGGCTTTGCCATCGAAAAACACCCGCTTTTGCTGCTCGTATTGATCGATCAGCGCCAGCAGGGGCGGCACCAGCGGGATGATCCGGTGCTTGTTGCGCTTGCCCAGCACGGTGATCGTGCGGTCGAAACGGTTGATATCGGTGGGTTTCAGGCCCAAGAGTTCACCCAGGCGGATGCCCGTGCCGTAGAGCAATTCCAGCACCAGCTTGTCGCGCAGCCCGATGAAGTCGTCGGCGAAATCGATGTCGTCGAGCAGCGTTTCCATCGGCTTCTCTTCCACGAACGTCGGGAGGCGACTGCTCTGTTTCAGCGCCACAATCTTCTGCATCGGATCGGCGCTAATGCGCTGATGGCGAAGTAAATAGCCGTAGTAGGCCCGCAAGGTGGCAATCTTCCGGTTGACGGTCGACTTGTTCAGCCCGCTTTCGACCAGGTGCACAATCCAGGCCCGGATCAACAGATGGTCGGCGGCCGGAGGCAACGTACCGGGGTGCTGTTCGGCCAGAAACTCGGTAAACTGAAGCAGGTCGTTTTTATACGCCAGCAGGGTGTGGTGACTAAGCCGTTTTTCGTAACGGATGTGTCGTAAAAAATCAGAGCCGGGATCGGTTGGAGTCAACGTCGCTGTCGGGTTAGTGCGTCGTACGAAGATAGGGGATACCGGTTCATCTGGTACAAAAACAAGGGACTTAACCCGGTTGGATTAAGTCCCTTTAGTCGCTTACAGCGACGTAACGTCGCTGGCACTCGTGTCGCTCGCCGTCCCGGCGAACCGACTACTGTTGCGTGTGGTTGCCGTACATTTTTTCTTTGTAGGCAGCGCGAATGACATCCTTGCGACGGCTAATAGAAGGCTTCTGGAAGGCCGTACGTGCGCGCAGCTGACGCAACACACCCGTCTTCTCGAATTTCTTCTTAAAGCGTTTCAAGGCTTTATCAATCGACTCGTTTTCTTTTACGTTAATGATAATCATGTAATACCGGTATTTTTGTGTTTTGCAAAACGGACTGCAAAGATAGTACAAACAGTACATGAAACAAGCGGTTATCGACCTCGGCACGAATACCTTCCACCTCCTTATCGTCCAAAAAAAGCCGAACGCGGCCCGGCCGGATTCCACTTACGAGACGTTGTTTCGGGAAAGTCGGCCGGCCAAAATCGGGCGGGCGGCGGGTGGCGGCGGCGGGATCAACCAGCGCCTTATCACCGACGACGCCATTGGCCGCGCCCTCGACGTGCTAACCTACTTCCGGCAGGTGCTCGATGAGCACCAGATCGACCCCGCCAGTGTGGCCGTGTTTGGCACCAGCGCCATCCGGGTGGCGCAGAACCAGCAGGCGTTTGTCGATCAGGTACGTACCCAGACCGGCCTGTTGGTCCGCGTGATCTCGGGCGACGAAGAGGCGGGCCTCATCTACCGCGGTGTGCGGGCGTCAGGCGCGCTTTCCGACGAAACGGCGCTCATCATGGACATTGGTGGGGGCAGTGTCGAGTTCATCATCGGCAGCGCGGACCGGCTCCTCTGGAAGCAGAGCTTCGAGATTGGCGGGCAGCGGCTGATGGAGCGATTCATGGGTGAGTCCGACAGGCTGAGCCCCGCTGCCGTTGGGCGCTTGCACAGTTACTTTCAGGAGCAATTACTGCCGCTGACCAACGCGATTCACCAGTATCACCCGTCGGTACTCGTCGGCTCGTCGGGTACGTTCGACACGCTGATCGATATGCAGTATCAGCACGAACAGGGCGTTTGGCCGCCCGCCGAGCAGGCTGCGTTTGAACTACCAATCGCCGAATTTTACCGGGCTTACGAACTACTGCTCACGCGCAACCATGACGAGCGCATGGCCATCCCCGGCATGATCGAACTGCGCGTGGATATGATCGTGGTGGCCGTCGTGCTCATCGCCTTCGTGCTCAAAACCTACGGCATCAACGCCATTCGGGTGTCGACCTACGCGCTGAAAGAGGGGGTGCTTAGTGGGGAGTGAAATTAGCTACTACATCTAGCGCTTATCGCTCATCATTCCCCTGCTTCCGCTTCAGGCTGGCTAGGTGGTGATAGGTGTGGTGGGTAGTGAAAAAGAGCATTTCCAGCCCCGTAACCGGCCCCAGAATGGGGTGCTTCCAGACGGTATTGCCGGTCAAGTCCATGTCGGAGAGGGTGGGTAACAGCGCCTCCACCGCCGCCAGGGTCTGGTGCCAGGCGGTGTTCTGCTCGACCAGCGATTTGGGTTGAGTTTCCCGGATGGCTGCGTTGGTGGTGGGAGGGAGTTGCTCCAGCCCGGCGTTGTACTGAGCCACGATCTCATCGTACGAGCGAGAAGGTCGGTCGGTGGGGCGCCAGTTGACCCGCGCCGGTTCGCCATAGAGTTGCACGAGGCCATACGTGCTTCGGAGCAGGTGCGCAACTTCCTGCTCGATGGTCCATTTTTCGCCCTGTGGGCGGGTCCAGGCATCGGCCAGGCCGGGGCTGTTGAACCAGTCGGTGATGTGTTGAATTGCTCCGAGAACATCGGGGCGTGCGGTGGCTAACGTCATGAGTCTGATGGAGTTGGTTTGGTTGAGCCAAACATATCGACAAAGAGTTGTATATGCAACTTTGGCTTGTATCTTTGTCCATATGACGGATGAAACGTATTGCATCGCCGGCCGGATGCGGATGCTGACGCGCCTGGTGACGAACCTCTACAACGAGGCATTCGCGCAGGAGGCCGTTACGTTTGCGCAGGCGAGTTTGCTGATGTACATCTTCCCGCAACCCGGCGTGCGGCAAACTACGCTGGCCAAGCAGCTTCAGATTGAAAAATCGGCGATGAACCGCGACGTGCAACTGCTGCAACGCAACGGCTGGCTGACCGACAACATCCGGCAGGGCCTGTTCCTGACCGACGAAGGGCGGCAGTTGGCCAAACGATGCCACAAAATCTGGAAAGTGCTGAATGAAGAGGTACGTACCCAGCTCGGTCCCGACGCCGTCTCCGGCCTCTCGACGCTATCCGACCAATTGACCCGGCTCACCAAAACAGACACCACTGACGTATGAAACCCGCTTTTTTGCAGACTACACGCACCGAATCGGCCAAAACCTGGCGCTTTCGGACACTCATGAACTGGTACCCGATGTTTTTCGGTACGGGAGGTAAAATCCTGTTCTGGTCGGGGGATTCGCGCGAGGTGCAGCTACGGTTGCGGCGCAACGTCTGGACCTACAACTACGTCGGGACCATCTTCGGCGGGAGCATGTTCGCCGCCTCCGACCCGTTTTACATGCTGATGCTTTACCGAATTCTGGGAAACGAGTATGTCGTTTGGGACAAAGCCGCCAGCATTCGGTTTCGCAAGCCGGGCCGCACCACGCTTTACGCCCAGTTTCTCCTGACCGACGAGCTAATCGACGCGATTCGGGCCGACGTGGCGCAGCACGGCCAAACGGAACGTGTGCTGCCACTAGCCTGGGTCGATGCCGACGGCACGGTGCATGCCCAGATCGAGCGAACCGTCTACGTGGCCGACAAAGCCCATTACGAACAGAAAAAACAGGACCGCCAGTCGTCGCGTTTTTCGCGCTGATCGGCCCAAACCCGCAAGAGCATGGCGCAGGAACACACCCTGACCGTAGCGCGTACAGCCCGGTATTATATATTGGGCGGCATGCCGTTGGACGGCAATTCGCCAGGTACGTTGCCAGCGACCACCAAGCACGTCTGGTTTGTGCTGCACGGCTACGGGCAACTGGCGCAGTATTTCATTCGCCGGTTCGATGTGGTGGCCAACGACGAAACGGTGGTGGTGGCCCCGGAAGGCCTGTCGCGGTTGTACCTCAACGGCGAATTCAGCAAGGTGGGGGCTTCGTGGATAACCCGCGAAGCACGCGATCACGAAATCACCGATTATGTCACGTACCTGGATCAGCTGTACGACCGGCTGCTGGGCGACCTGGAGCCAGGTACGTTCACCGTGACGCTGCTGGGCTTTTCGCAGGGGGCGGCCACGGCCTGCCGCTGGCTCAACGCCAGTGATCGGCTGCGCGTTGACCGGTTAATTCTTTGGGCCGGTTTCTTCCCGAATGGCCTGTCCGACGTGATTGACCTGGGCAAACTGGCCAACGTACCGGTTCAATATGTCTATGGCGAGCAGGATGAATACATCGAACAGATGCCCGATTCGGCGGCGTACCTGCGCCAGCTACAGACCGAGCTGCCCCGCCTCGAACTTATCCCGTTTGCGGGGAAACACACCGTCGAGCGGTCGGTGCTGACCACTTTACTAGGGTGAGGGATGGGGAGAAAATGACCGTTTTCGTGTTGACTATAGGGTAGACGTTCATTGTTCTACTACAGCGTTCAACCCGATTGGCCGTGCCGACGGTCAGGTGAGGCATGAGAAAAATTGTGATTATTGAAGACGACCGCCGGATTGCCCAGAACATCAGCCGGGGCCTGCAACAGGAAGGCTATGCCACCGAGGTTGTCTACGAAGGCGAAAACGGGCGGCAACTGGCCCTGCGCCCGGAGGTGGAACTGGTGATTCTGGATCTGACCCTGCCGGGGATCAGCGGTTTCGAGGTGTGTCGGTCGGTGCGGGCCGAGCGCCCCCATCTGCCGATCATTATGCTGACGGCGTTGAGCGAGGTCGAGGATAAAATCGAAGGGCTGTCGTTGGGGGCCGATGATTACATGGTGAAGCCCTTCGACCTGCGCGAGCTAATTGCCCGGGTAGCCACCTGTTTCCGGCGGGCCGATCTGCGGCAGGAACAGAAAACCGACGACGTCTGGCAGGTCGCGAACCTGACCGTCAACGTCGATAAAAAAGAAGTAAAACGGGGCGACGTGGTCATTGACCTGACCGCCCGCGAATTTGCCCTGCTCGAGTACCTGATCCGAAATCGGGGGCGGGTGCTGGCCAAAATCGACATTGCCGAGACGGTCTGGGGCCTCAATTTCGACCCCGGCACCAACGTCGTGGAGGTCTACATCAATTACCTGCGCAAGAAAATAGACCGCGATTTCGACCCCAAGCTCATTCATACCCGGCCCGGCATGGGCTATGTGCTGAAAGAGGAAGCATGACCATACGCAACCGCATTGCGCTTCAGTTTTCGCTGATTGTCGCCTCTATCCTGATCGTTTTTTCGATCGTTATCTACCTGGTATCGGCCACGTATCGCCGCGAGGAATTCTACGATCGGCTGAAAAACAAGGGCCGGACCACCGTGCGTTTTCTGGTAGAGGTTAAAGAGGTGGATCAGGACATGCTCAAGATCATCGACCGGAACACGCTGACGGCCCTGTTCGACGAAAAAGTGCTCGTTTTCGACGCCCAGAACAAGCTCATCTACGCCAGTGTTGATGATCAGGTCATCAACTATTCGCCGGCTTTACTGGCCGAGGTGCGGCAGAAAAAAGACGTTGAAACCTTCAGCGGCGAGAACGAACTGATCGGCCTGCTTTACCGGCAAAATGGCCGCGACCTGGTCATCCTGGCGTCGGCTAACGATCGATTTGGCAAGAGCAAGCTGGCCAACCTGCGCCTCACGCTGGGCTGGGGGCTGCTGGTGGGCCTGAGTGTGACCATCGGGCTGGGCGTTTTCTTCGCCGGGCAGTCGTTGCGGCCCATCAGTCAGATCAACTATCAGGTGTCGACCATCACGGCGGGGAACCTGCAACAGCGGCTGGCGGAAGGTAACCGGCGCGACGAGATCGCCCAACTGGCCATCAATTTCAACACGGTATTGCAGCGGCTGCAACAGGCGTTTGAGCAACAGCGGAGTTTTGTGTCGCAGACGTCGCATCAGCTCCGCACGCCGCTGGCCGCCCTGAAGTCGGAGATTCAACTCGGTCTGCAACGACCGCTTACGGTGCCCGAGCACGTCGAGATTCTGCACAACCTGCTCTCGGATACCGATCGGCTCATTGGCCTCACCAACAGCCTGTTGTACCTGGCCCGTACGCTCGAAACCATCCATCAGCTGCCGTTCCATCCGGTGCGGGTCGATGATGCCGCCTTTGCTGCCAAAGACGAACTGCTGAGCGCCAAACCAACGTACCGCATCGACATTGATTACGATGGCATCCCTCAGACGGAGAACGACACGCTCATCGACGGGCACGAAGAACTACTGAAGCAGGTGCTGCTGAACCTATTTGACAATGCCTGCAAATACTCGCCCGACCACCGGGCCGTGGTGCGCATTCATACCGACGAGCAGTACTGCCAGATTGACGTGCGCGATCAGGGCATTGGCCTGGCGGAAGCCGATCAGGCTCGGATTTTCGAGCCATTCTATCGGGCACCCAACGCGCAGGACTACCAGGGCTTCGGCATCGGGCTGTCGATCTGCGCGCGACTGGTGGCGTTGCATCGGGGGCGGCTTACCGTCAGCAGTCAGTTGGGGCAGGGAAGCGTCTTTTCGGTGATATTGCCTCATTTATAGCGCGTTAGTGCCTGTTCTAATGTTTTTCTAAGCTTTTTCTAAGCGAAACCTAAAGGGGCTGTAAGCCTGCTATAAGGGTAGCGCCGGAGCTTTGCTGCCAGATCATTCACTGGTATGCGGCGGCTATTCTTCTTTCTTCTTTCAGGGTTATTGGGCTTGACTTCAGGGGCAAACGCAGGCCCCTCGCAGTCTGCGCCCGGCGTGGATGCGCCCGGCGAGTCCACGCCGGGCTTAGATTCGCTGGTGGTGACGCTACGGCAGGCCGATAGTTTATTTCTTCGAAACAACCTGCTGCTGCTGGCCGAACGGTTCCGGATCGACGCGGCCCGGGCGCAGGTCTTGCAGGCTAGTCTCTACGACAACCCGGTGGTTGAGCTGGAACTGAGCGCCTACAATGCCCCCGCCCGGCGGGTACTTGATGTGGGCAGGGAGGGGCAGAAAATCTTGTCGGTCAATCAGTTACTCTACACGGCGGGCAAACGCAACAAGCGCATCGCGCTGGCCACCGAAGCGGCCCGGCTGAGCGAATACGAACTGCTGGATTTGCTCAGAAACCTGCGTTTTGAACTGCGCAGCCGGTTTTACTCGCTGTATTTCCGACAGCAGACGCTCCGCCACTTTGAGCAGCAGCTGGGTACGTTGCAAACGACCGTCACGGCCTACGAAACCCAGTATAACCGGAGTAACGTGTCGTTGCGGGAATTGCTGCGGTTAAAAGCGCTGCTGTTTCAACTGAGCAACGACCGTACGGACCTGATCTTCCAACTGGCCGACGATCAGCTGGCCCTACAAACGCTGGTGTCGACCACGCAACCGATTCGGCCGCGGGTAGTCGACGAGGCGCTGAGCCGCTACCGGATGCCCACCCAACCCGATGATTCGCTGCGGGTGCAGGCCACACGCAATCGCCCCGACCTGAAAGCCACCGAGTCGCTCACCCGGCAGGCCGAACTGAACCTGACGTTGCAGCGGGCACTGGCCAAACCCGACCTGCGTGTGGGGGGGACGTATGATCAGGCGGGCAGTTACGTGCAGCATTACGTAGGCCTGACAATCAGCACCGACCTGCCCCTGTTCAACCGCAATCAGGGCGCTATCGAGGTGGCCCGGAACCAGATCGGGTACCAGCGGCAACTCCAGCGCCAGAAAGAACAACAGATTGGTAATGAAGTGACCACCGCCCTGCTGAAAGTGCGCGAGGTGGAGCGCCGGGTGCAGAGCGTCGAGCGGCCGTTTGCCGAGCAGTTCGAGCAACTGAACCGGGGCGTGGTGACCAACTTCCAGAAAGGCAACCTGACCCTGCTCGAATTCGTCGATCTGATCGAGACCTACACGGCCAGCATTCAGCAGATCAACCGGCTCAAAGCCGAGCGCGTGAGTGCCTACGAAGAACTTAACTACCTCATTGGAAACGACTTAGCCAACTGATTATGAAGCGTAAACGTGTGAATTATGTACTGGCCGTGGGCGGGTTGTTATGGCTGGCGGGTTGCCAGACCAAGCCCGTGCAGGAGCCACAGGTGGCTTTTCGGCTGTCGGATGCGATGATGCAGCGGATTCAGGTAGCCGCCGCCGAAACCCAGCCGCTACGCAGCGAACTGACGCTAGTGGGCAAGATAACCGCCGACGAAAGCCGCTTTATTAAGGTCTTCCCGCTGGTGGGTGGCGACGTAGAGGGCGTCAACGTAGAGCTGGGTGATTACGTCCGCAAAGGCCAAACGCTGGCGTCGATCCGGTCGGGCGAGGTGGCCGATCTGGAACGGCAGCGCATTCAGGCGCAGTCGGAACTGCTGGTGGCCGAAAAGAACCTCCGCGTGGCGCAGGATCTGGTCGAGGCCAAACTGTCGTCGCAGCGCGAGGTGGTGGCGGCCCAGAAAGAAGTGGAAAAAGCCCAGGCCGAAGCCAACCGCATTCAGGAGGTATCGCGCATTTACGGTATCGGTAAATCGTCGATGTACACCGTCAAAGCGCCCATCGATGGGTATGTGATCGAGAAAAACGTGAACCGGGGCACCCAACTGCGCTCTGATAACGCCGACAACCTCTTTACGATCGGGCAGATCAGCGAGGTGTGGGTGCTGGCCAACGTCAACGAGAGCGATATCGGGCAGGTGCGTACCGGTATGGATGCGTCCATCCAGACGCTCAGCTACCCCAATGAGGCGTTCCGGGGCAAAGTGGATAAGCTATACACTGTGCTCGACCCCGGCACCCGGGCCATGACCGTGCGGGTACGTTTGCCCAACAAAGACCTCAAGCTGAAACCCGAAATGCACGCGACCGTCACGTTGCGCTACGAAGACGGGGGCAGCCTCACGACCGTGCCCGCCAGCGCCGTCATTTTCGAGCGGTCGAAGCACTACGTGATGGTGTTCCGCAGCCGTTCGGAGATCGAGACGCGGGAGGTGGAGGTGCTCAAATCGCTGGGCGACGTGGCCTACATCCGGCAGGGCATCAAACCGGGCGAGCAGGTGATTGCCAAAAACCAGCTGATGGTTTTTAACGCCCTCAACAACTAATCTAGCATGTCGAAATTCATTCAGCGTGTCGTCGGTTTTTCGCTGAAAAACCGATTCTTCGTCTTCTTTATGACGGCCCTGCTGGTGGTGGCGGGCGTGGTCAGTTACCTGAATACCCCGCTCGAAGCCTTCCCCGACGTCACCAACACGCAGATTATCGTGGTGACGGAGTGGCCGGGGCGGTCGGCCGAGGAGGTCGAGCGGTTTGTGACGGTACCCATCGAGGTGGCCATGAACTCGGTGCAGAAGAAGAGTAACGTGCGCTCGACCACCATGTTCGGGCTGTCGGTCATGAAGATCATTTTCGACGATGACGTCGAGGATTTTTTTGCCCGCCAACAGGTCAATAACCTGCTGCGCAACGTGTCGCTGCCCGATGGCGTTGAGCCCGATATTCAGCCGCCCTACGGCCCCACGGGTGAAATTTTTCGCTACACTCTTGAGAGCAAAGATCGGGATAGCCGCGAGCTGCTAACACTCCAGAACTGGGTCGTCGACCGGCAACTGCGGAGCGTGCCGGGGGTGGCCGACGTGGTGGCCTTTGGCGGGCGCGACAAGATTTTCGAGCTACGTGTTAACCCCACCCAACTGACCAAATACGACATTACGCCGCTGGAAGTGTATCAGGCCGTTACGCGCAGTAATATCAATGTGGGCGGCGACGTGATCGAGCGCAACGGGCAGGCCTACGTAGTGCGGGGCATCGGGCTGCTCACGTCGATACAGGACATCGGCAACATCATCATCGAAGAAGCGAACGGCAACCCGGTGCTCGTCCGGAACGTGGCTGAAGTGGCCGAATCGAACCTGCCCAGAGTCGGGCAGGTCGGGCTCGACGCCAACGACGACGTGGTGGAGGGTATCGTGGTGATGCGTAAAGGCGAAAACCCAAGCGAAATCCTGGGTCGGGTCAAGGCTAAGATCGAGGAGTTGAACACCCGCATCCTGCCGTCGGACGTGAACCTGGTTACCTTCTACGACCGGGACAACCTCATCGAATTCTGTACCCGAACGGTGCTGCACAACCTGACAGAAGGCATTGTGCTCGTGACGGTGATCGTCTTTCTGTTCATGGCTGACTGGCGTACCACGCTGATTGTGAGTCTGATTATTCCGCTGGCGCTGCTGTTTGCCTTCATCTGCCTGCGGTTGCGGGGGATGTCGGCCAACCTGCTGTCGATGGGGGCTGTCGACTTCGGTATTATCATAGACGGGGCCGTGGTAATGGTGGAGGGGATCTTCGTCACGCTCGACCATAAGGCGCACAAACTGGGCATGGAGCGCTTTAACCGGCTGGCCAAACTCGGGCTGATCCGGCAAACGGGCGGTGAGCTGGGCAAGGCCGTCTTTTTCTCCAAACTGATTATCATCACGGCCCTGCTGCCCATTTTTTCGTTCGAAAAAGTAGAAGGCAAAATGTTCTCGCCCCTGGCCTGGACACTCGGCTTTGCCCTGTTGGGCGCGCTGCTCTTTACGCTGACGCTGGTGCCGGTGCTCTGCTCGATTCTGCTGCGCAAAGACGTGCGGGAGAAAAAGAACCCCATCGTCAACTTCTTCGATCGGCTGGTGATGCGGGGGTTTGATCTCTGCTACCGCAATCGCCGCCTCAGCCTCATCGCGGGCATTGCCTTCATGGGCGCTACGTTTGGGTCGGCCTCCTTGCTGGGCACCGAGTTTCTGCCGCAACTGAACGAAGGCGCGCTCTGGGTCACCGCCGAGTTGCCCATGAGTATGTCGCTGCCCGAGAGCGTCGATATGGCCAAAACGATTCGGACCGAGCTGAAAACCTTCCCCGAGGTGCGGCAGGTGCTCTCGCAGGTGGGCCGCTCCAACGACGGCACCGACCCCAACGGCTTTTACTTCTGCCAGTTTCAGGTCGATCTGAAGCCGCAGAGTGAGTGGGACAAGCGACACAATGGCCACTACCTCACGACCGAGCAACTCACCGACGAGATGGATGCCAAGCTGAAAAATTACGCGGGCATTCTCTATAACTATTCGCAGCCGATCATCGACAACGTGGCCGAGGCGGTGGCGGGCTACAAGGCGAGTAACGGCATCAAGATTTTCGGGCCGGATGTGTACGAGCTCGAAAAGTACGCCGCGCAGGCGTTGGATGCCGTTAAGGATGTGGAGGGTATCAAAGATCTGGGTATCATCCGCAACGTGGGTCAGCCTGAAATCAGCGTGCAGTTTCACGACCACAAGATGGCGCTCTACGGCGTGTCGACCACCGACGCGCAGGCGGTCATCGAGATGGCGATTGGGGGTAAAACGGCCTCGGTGCTGTATGAAGGCGAGCGGAAATTCGACATCCGGGTTCGTTTCCAGCCCGAATACCGCCAAAGAAGCGACGACATTATGCGGCTGATGGTGCCCACCATGCGGGGCGGCAAAATTCCGCTGAAAGAGATTGCCACTATCAAGCAGGTGACCGGACCGGCGTTTATTTACCGGGATTTGAACAAGCGGTTCATCGGCGTGAAGTTTTCGGTGCGGGGTCGTGACCTGGGCAGCACCATCGCCGAAGCGCAGCGCCGCGTGAACGAGAAGCTGCAAACCGACAAAAACTATTCGGTGGAATGGGTGGGTGAATTTGAGAATCAGGTACGGGCCACCGATCGGCTGGGGCAGGTGGTGCCCATCAGTATCGCCGCCATTTTCATCATCCTGTTTGTGCTGTTTGGCAAGGCCAAAGACGCCGGGCTGGTACTGCTCAACGTGCCTTTCGCGCTCATCGGGGGTATTCTGGCCCTGCACATCACTGGCATGAACTTCGGTATTTCGGCGGGGGTGGGTTTCATCGCCCTGTTCGGGATCTGCGTGCAGAACGGCGTGATTCTGATCACGGTCTTCAACAATAACCGCAAAAACCGGATGCCGCTCGATCAGGCCATCCGGGAGGGCGTGCAGTCGCGCATCCGGCCCGTGATCATGACGGCGCTGATGGCGGCCATCGGGTTGCTGCCCGCCGCGGTGTCGACCGGCATTGGTTCCGAAACGCAAAAGCCCCTGGCCATTGTGGTCATTGGCGGGCTGGTGACGGCAACGGTGCTCACGCTGCTGCTGTTCCCGATCATCTACCGCCTCTTTTACCGGTCGACGAAAGCCAAGCCCACCCGGACGCTGGAACTGGCCTAACCAAGGCGGGCCGACTGTTAAGAAAGCTAAAGAAGAAGGGCTCCTGTGCAACCTGCGCGGGGGCCTTTCTTCTTTAGCCGGTAACTGGGTACGTCGTCGCCGAGCCGAGTTATGGCTATATTCGTAGGCCGCGACGTCCCTAAATTCCGTAACTACCTTGTAACCAACTGGCTATGTATACAACGGCTGCCTGCTTCTCACCCCACGGCCCAGCTGACTGGCGCGTCGGCCTGTTCCGGCACGTAATCCGGGTGTGCCGCACCGCCTGGCTGGCCAGGGCGATGAGTTGCCTGTGGCTGCTGGCTGGCCTCGCTACCGGGACTATACAGGCGCAGGGGGTAGGAGAGGCCTCGTCAGGTACGTCAGTGGCTGGGATGAGTGGCCTGAAAATGGCCTTGAGCCAGCCCGTTCGGACGGTTGAGCAGGCCGATTCGCTGCTGACGGTCAGCCGTCAACTGGCCTACGTACCCGGCGAAGTGGTAGCGCTGTGCCAGCTGGCGCTGCAACGGGCACCACAACAGCCAGAGGCCGCTCAGGAACTCCTGCAGCAGGCCGAACGGCTCGCCCCGCAAATCAGCAATTTCAGAGAGGCGAGTTGGGCAATGAGCCGGGTGGCACGCCTGCAGAGTCGGTATGGCCGAAACAACCCTGAGCTGGCCACGCGTTTTGGCGGAATCCTGAGTGCACTGGGCAAAGCGCTGAGCAACAGCAAGCCCCTTGAGCAGATGGCCGAGGTGGCCCGGCTGTCGGCCGAAGCAGCTCTGGCACCCTGGCAAAACGCCACCGCCCGCCGCGCGCCGCGCGCCAACGAACCCGATGTTCAGTTTATGCCACCACTGCCCCCGGCCAGCCTGATGCGGGGCCGCAACGGCCACTATCGCTCCGACTTTATGGAGCAGCTGATCGATAGCCTGATCCGGTCGCGCGTGACGAGCCCACAGGTGGCCCGGCAACTCAGCACCCGCAAGCAACTGCGCGATTCGAGCCGGAATTTGAGCAACGCCTATGCTCAGGAGGGTGACTACGCACGGGCGTACCAATATTACCTGCAATACACGGCCTACAAAGACAGCCTCGCGGCCGAAGCCACCAACCGGCGTATCGCCTCGCTACGCTATCAGCAGAATCTACAGAAAAAAGAAACCCAGATTCAGTTGCTGACCAAAGACCGGCAGTTGCGCGATCAGGAAGTCCAGCAGCAGCGGCTTTTTGTGCTGGCGCTGGTGGGCTGCGTGGCGCTGTTGCTGGGGTTTGGGGTGGTGATGATTCGTAACAACCGGGCCAAGCAACGGGCCAACCAGCAGTTGAACGAGCAGAAAGAGACACTCCAGGCAACGCTCACCGACCTGAAAACGGCGCAGGCGCAACTTATCCACGCCGAAAAGATGGCCTCGCTGGGCGAACTGACGGCGGGCATCGCTCACGAGATTCAGAATCCGCTCAACTTCGTCAATAACTTCTCGGAAGTGAGCAGCGAGTTGGTCAGTGAGTTGCTCGACAGCCGACAGCAACCCAACCGGGATGAGGAACTGGAAAGCGAACTCCTGGCCGACGTACAGCAGAACCTGCAAAAGATCAATCAGCACGGTGCCCGGGCGGCGACCATCATCCGGGGGATGCTTGAGCATGCGCGCCCCACCAGCGGCGAAAAACAACGGATCGACCTCAACGCGCTGGCCGACGAATACCTGAAACTGTCGTATCACGGATTCCGCACCAACGACGAAGCGCTGGCCGTGCAACTCACCACTGACCTTCAGCCGGGGCTGAGTCTGGTCAATGGGGTGCCGCAGGAACTGGGCCGGGTGTTGCTGAACCTGTTCAACAACGCGTTTTACGCAGTGCAGCAACGGCAGAAAAAAGACCCGACCGGTTACCAGCCCAACGTGACGGTGGTGACGAAACAGGCGGGCCAACAGGTGCAGGTCAGGGTTCGGGACAATGGCGCGGGTATTTCGGCCGCCAATCTGCCCAAAGTGTTCCAGCCCTTTTTTACAACCAAACCCACTGGCCAGGGCACGGGGCTGGGGTTATCGCTGAGCTACGATATTATCACCAAAGGGCATGGTGGCACGCTAACCGTAGCGAGCGAAGAAGGCGTTTATACCGAACTGACGATTACGTTGCCGATCTAGAAACCTGAACGTGTATACAGGTCCGTAAGTTAGAATTGTAGGCGTTGTTGTTCTTATTGGTAAATATTTGTTTCTAACTTTCAGTCAGCTTAACGTCTAAGTAAGTAATTGTGTCAGCGCTGGCTCAATCGCGTTGACCGATGAGCCGAAGTCAGGCGCCTGCCAGCCTTGCGGTTGTCGCAACGATTGGCCTAAACGGACTCGGTAGCGGGCCACCCCCGGCGCCTCGACGAACCCAGACAGGATGGTTGATCCTCCGGCTGGTATACTTTTTACGGATCACTTTTTGTTTCCATGACCGGCAATCAACCGCCTTCCGATTCCAGTAAGCACCTCACTGAGCGACTTGACATTGACTTTGCCCTCGAGGCCGCCGGCCTCGGTGTCTGGGAGATCGACCCGGCCACCAATCAGGTGATCTGGGATGCCCGCTGCCAGGCATTGGTCGGCCTGGAGCGCGACGACTACCTACCCTTCGAGGAGGCCATTCAGTATATCCATCCGGCCGATAGTGAACGGGTGCTGATGGCTATTCAATGGGCGATGATGGTTGAGTCGGGGGGGCGGTTCGATCAAACCTATCGGACAATAGGGGCCGATGGCGGCAGGGTGCGTTGGGTACGTTTCTGGGGGCAGGGGTATTTCAAGCCAACCGGCGAGGTATACCGCTTCGCGGGTGTTGCCCAGGATGTGACGGTGCAGGTACAGGCTAGCCAGCAGGTCGAAGAAAGCGAAGCCCGTTTCCGTGCGCTGGTGGAAGAAGCGCCGGTCGCCACCTGCCTGTTTGTGGGGCGGGAACTGCGCATCGACGTGGCCAACAGCCTGATGATCGGGTTCTGGGGGAAAGATCCGTCGGTGATTGGCCAACCCCTAGCGGTGGCGGTGCCCGAGTTGGTAGGGCAGCCCTTCTTGTCGGTTCTGGATGACGTATTCACCACGGGAGAACCCTACGAAGCCAGAGGGGCGCGGGCCGAACTGGTGGTCAATGGCGTGCTGGGTACGTACTACTTCGACTTTACGTACAAACCCCTGCGCAACGCACAGGGCGACGTGTTTGCCATCATGGATATGGCGGTCGACGTCACCGAGCAGGTACTGGCCCGGCAACAGCTGGAAGAAAGTGAGCTTTTTTCCCGGAGCCTGTTCGATAAGTCACCCGCCGCCAAATCGGTGCATGTTGGGCAGGAGATGCGAATTCGGGCGGCCAATGCCCAGATGCTTACCTTATGGGGTAAAGAGGCGTCGGTGGTTGGAAGGCCATTGCTGGAGGCCCTGCCCGAACTGCGCACAACCCCGCATTTGGAACGGCTCCGGCACGTGCTGAACACCGGCGACCGGTTTTATGAAGCCGAAGAAAAAATTGAGCTGATCCGCTTCGGTGAACCCTATACTGGTTATTATGAGTACACCTACGAGGCGCTGCACGACGCTGCGGGGGACATCTATGGCGTCATGTGCGTTTGTACCGAAGTAACCCATCAGGTGCAGGCCCGCCAGAAGGTGGAAGAAAGCGAGGCCGCGCTGCAATCGGCTATCGATCTGGCCGAACTGGGTACGTTCAGCGTTGAGATCGCCACCAATCGAACGACCCTCTCGCCCCGCATGGCCCACTGGTTTGGCTTACCGGCCGTTACGGAGGTGGCTGCCATGCTGGCGGTAATCGAAGAAAGCGATCAGGAGCCGTTTCAGATGGGTTTTACGAACGACTTGCGAACGGAGGCGGTCGGCGCCTATGAAGGTGATTATGCCATCATCAACCCGCTGAACGGGCGTAAGCGCATCCTGCACACCACCAGCCGGACGGTCTGGAATCCGGAAGGGCAACCGCTGCGCATCGACGGGACGGCCCAGGACGTGACGGCGCAACGCGAGCTGCAGCTGGCCCTCAAAGAGCAGGTAAAGCAACGTACCCAGCAACTGGCCGATGCCAATCTGGTGCTCGAAATCAGTCAGCAGCGATTGGTGAGCATCTTTGAACAGGCCCCCGTCGCGATCGCCCTGCTGGAAGGCCCCGATTACCGCATTAAGCTGGCCAATGCCTCGATGCAGGCGATCTGGCAACTGCCGGAGGGGCAGGAACTGGTGCTTAACCAGCCCGTATTCGAGGCGTTTCCCAACATTGCCGGGCTGGGGCTGGAAGCGTTGCTGGCTCAGGTACGTCAGACAGGCGTCGCCATCAGCGGCAACGAGTTGCCGGTGGTGTTCCTGCGAAATGGGACACCCGAAACGGTATATATCAATTTTGTTTACGCGCCCATTTCGCATGCCGACGGGAACGTTGATGTGGTTGTGGCCGCAACCGAGGTTACCGAGCAGGTCGTGGCGCGCCGGAAGGTTGAGGAAAGCGAAGAGCGCTACCGCCGACTATCCGAGCAACTGGCCGTCAGCAACAACGAGTATGCTGCCTTGAACGAAGAACTGGAAGAAGCCAACGAACTGCTGGTTCGCTCCAACGAGAACCTCCAGAAGTTTGCTTACATCGCCTCCCACGACCTACAGGAACCCCTGCGGAAGATTCAGCAATTTGGTAACCTGCTGAAAATGCGCTACGTAGGCACCGATAACGACGGGCTGGATTACCTAGAGCGAATGCAGGCCGCGGCCGGTCGCATGTCGCAACTGATCAAAGACCTGCTCGATTTCTCGCGTATCTCCACGCAGCGGGATACGAGTGCGGCGGTCTCGCTAGACGAGATCGTCAGTCGGGCCTTGTCGACCCTGGAGCTGACTATCCAGGAAACGGGTGCTCAGTTGCACATAGCGCCGCTACCGGTTATTTCGGGCGATGCGCTGCAACTGGGGCAGCTGTTTCAGAACCTGCTGAGTAATGCGCTGAAATTTCATCGGCCCAACGTGGTGCCCCTCGTTACGGTGCGGGCCAGCCTCGTTCCGGTGGCGGCCTTACCCGCGCCGGTCAAGCCCAATCGACTGACGGCCAATTACCACCGCATCGACGTGATCGACAATGGCATTGGTTTCGACGAAAAATACCTGGATCGTATTTTTCAGGTTTTTCAGCGGCTACACAGCAAGAGTGAATTTGCGGGTACGGGCATTGGCCTGGCCATTTGCGAGAAGGTAGTCGTCAACCATGGTGGTGGCATCACGGCGAGCAGTGAGCCGGGGCAGGGCGCCACGTTCAGCATTTACCTGCCTGTGCAGTAGGCGATGGGCCGGCTCGCTGCGGCTGGGACGGGTAAAACGAAACTATTTTACTAGTTCCGTACATAAAGTTTAATCCTTTTGCCCGTAGATGTGTTCAACCAGTACAGCTGTTAGACACGCTCGGCATAACTCGGTTGAGTGTTTGCTCGTTTGCAGGCCTGAATGAGGCCAATTCGTTCGGAAATAGGTCATTTTGCCACTAACCTCGGCGCTACGCTTGTCAGAACGGGGTTAAGCCCGAGCGACCCATGACGATCATTTTCAATTATTTATTTACGGCAACAGGCGAAGGCTTCAAAGCCAGGGTGCCATTGCGCCTACAGCAGGGGCCCGTTTTTGCGCCCGGAATGCCCTTATCGATGACCGATCTGAATGGCATCGACCTGCATCAGTGGGAAGGGAAAGCAATCGAGGTGTCGATTCAGGAAGCTATTTACACAATCGAAGGAGTGGCCAGGTGAGGCTGACGGCGATCGCGTTGTACACAGATCGATAGTGCCATAGTTCAAATCAACTACCAACATGAAAGCGCATAAAACACGTTTGTCAATCAGTTTCAAGTGGCTTATTCAAATTGTTCAGTGGATGAACATGCCGGAACGCATTTTTCAACCGGTCGTTACGCCCAATACGATTCGCGCCGGTTGGGAGCGGCACAACTGAACCGCCCCACATAAAACCATGAACGCCCCAACCCCTACACCTGATGAACGCCATCAGCTAACAACGTACCTGGCTCAGCTTCATACCCTGCTCGACGCGCCCGTGGGCCATCGCGATGCGGTTGATGATGGCCGCTGGCGTGCCGAGTTTGCGCAACTAATTACGCTATCCCATGCTGTGCTGACCAGGGCCGGGCAGATGGGCAAGCGGGTCGATTTCACAAAAGGTGTAGGGGTAAACGGGAAAGTGCTGGACGTGACGTCACTGATCGACTGGGTGTACCTGCGCCTGCCCGAACTGGCCAACGATCGGCCGGGCGACCTGCCTCAAAACCGCCTGAATCGGTACGTCGATGCTGGCGTTGGCTTTTTCGCCAACGGAGTACTCTTCAGTGCCGAATTCGATGATGAGCTGACCTATTATGTCGATGATCAGCGGATCTATCTAAAACACCATATCGGGCGCGCTATCGCCGAAGCCGAGCGTAACCTTGGTTGAACTGCCAAACCACTCAGTTAGGTCGACACGTGTTTGTGACAGGGCGTTTGTTGACACGATGGCTCGATAGGCTTTAACAAGTACCATCTGGTAAATAAAGGATACTTGATGTGTTCCAAGAGATCACATTCGGATAGTCATACTTATATAGGGGCCCAGCCAATGGCTGGTGTCCATGAAAAACTACATAATACTTCTGTGGCTGACTGTGTCTCTGCACACAGCTGTCGCCCAATCTGCCGCAATTCGCTCTCGGCAGCCAGCGAGACCTTCGGCACCTAAACCCAGAATCGCCTACGTATCGATCTGTGAGAGCCGCCGCGCCTATGCCTATCATAGCGGGCTGTGCCGTGGGTTGGCGCGCTGCACGCACGGCATCAGTCAGGTGTCGGTGAGTCAGGCGCGTAGTGCTGGGTACGTGCCCTGCAAGCTTTGTTATTGACGGATCGGGGTCATCAACGGCTACCCTGCGTGCTCTACGCGCCGGTGAAGAGAGGTTATGGTCGCGGTTCAGGGCAGCACGCTCCATGCTTTCGGCTGGCACGCTTCCCAAAATGATCCGGTTATCGACTGGTGTATGTCAGGATTCGCGGGTTTGTTTGGTGTGAGAAGCAACCTCATCCCAAAAACCACGCGTAAATTTGACTTGCTTTGGCTAGCCAAGGCGCTGCTCAACACCACCACTCGGGTCTGAAAACGGCCGAACTCCCTTCATGAAACCCATTGAGATCATAACCAGCCTATTGGCGCTGACCTCGCTGCTGGCTGTCGTCGCCCGCAAAATTAAGATTTCGTATCCTATACTATTGGTGCTGGTCGGGCTGGGTATCGGCTTTGTGCCGGGGCTGCCGGCGGTTGCCCTCGAGCCCGATGTCGTGTTTCTGGTTTTTCTACCCCCACTGCTTTACGGCGCCGCCTGGACCATCAATAACGCCAATCTGAAACGCTATTGGCGGGCGGTGGGCCTGTTGGCGATTGGTCTGGTGCTGTTTACGTCAACGTTGGTGGCCTTGTTTTTTGCGGCGCTCATTCCGGGCTTTTCCATCGCGCAGGGCTTTTTGCTGGGGGCAATAATCGCCCCGCCCGATGCCGTGGCTGCCGCCTCGGTAATGCGGGGGCTGGGTATTCCCAAACGCGTCAGCACCATTCTGGAAGGTGAAAGTCTGGTCAACGACGCCACAAGTTTGGTCTTGTACCGGTTTGCTCTGGGCGCCGTGCTGACGGGGCAGTTTTCGTTGGTGAATGCCAGCTGGCAATTTGTCTGGTCGGGCGCCAGTAGCGTGGCGCTGGGGTTTGCGGTGGGCTGGCTGATGCAGTATGTACACCGGTCACTGCGCCACGACGCAACTACCAATACGGCCGTTACCCTGCTGATTCCCTACGGCGTGTATCTGCTGGCCGAGCATCTGGCGCTGTCGGGGGTGCTGGCCGTGGTGACCACGGGGCTGTTCCTCTCCTGGCGCGACAACGTTATTTTTTCCGATCAGACCCGGGTGCAGGCCTATGTTGTCTGGGACGTGGTCGTTTTTTTGCTGAATGGGCTGGTGTTTATCCTGATCGGGCTGCAACTTCCCCATATTCTCAGCGGCCTGAACACCATCGGGCTGGGGCAGGCGCTGGTATACGCGGCCGTGTTGTCGCTCATCATTATCGTTGGCCGTATCCTGTGGGTATTTCCGGGAACGTACCTGCCGCGCATCCTGAACACCAAAATTCGGCGGAGCGAGCCCCGGCCACCCTGGCAGGAAGTCGCCATTATCGGCTGGGCGGGTATGCGGGGCGTGGTGTCGCTGGCGGCGGCGCTGGCCCTGCCCGAGACCGTACCGGGTCGCGACCTGATCCTGTTTCTGACGTTTGGTGGTATTCTGGTGACGCTGGTCGTGCAGGGTTTGTCGCTGCCCAAACTGATTAGTTGGCTGGGTGTACGCGATGGCGCCGATGAACACGAGCAGGAGCGGGACCTGCGGCGTAAACTGGCCTACAAGGCCATCGCGCATCTGGAAGAAAACCACGCAATCGGCTCACTGCCCGATGCCGCACTGGCTCAACTCAAAAATAGCTTTGAACTGAAAATTGACCACCTCAACGGCCGCGTTCGCGCCGACCTGCCGGGCGAAGCACCGACTGGCCTCTACGAGCAGGTGGTGCGGGTACAACTGGAACTGATCGAGGCCGAACGGATGGTCATCGACGAACACCGGCGCGAGGGCGAGCTGAGCGACGAGTTGTTGCGAAAGCTGGAAAACGAATTGGACTATGAGGCCGTGCGACTAACCTCGACGCTCCCAACGATCAGCGCCGCCCTGTTCCCCGAAGAACAACCAATGTCGTCCTGGCTGTCCAGGCTGAAGCGGTACACCGGCAGGCCCGTAACTCCGTAACCGGCGTCTGTTCATTCTAAGGTGCCCCGATGCGCGAAGCCCGCTACGATAAGAAATTTCTCCGGGGCTCGTTCATTACTTTTCAGCCTATTTATTTTATGGACGAAACGTGATTAGTCAACTGCCTGTTGATTTAATCATCCCTTCTATCGTCTCCTGGCCAATGGATTATTGCATTACTTACTTTAGCTCGGCTGCTGAATCGACGACCGAGCATGACATTGTCGACATTGTCGAATTCAGCCGTATCAAAAACGCCCGGTTAAACATCACCGGCGTGCTGCTTTATATCAACGGAAGCATTGTGCAGGTACTGGAAGGCCCTCAAGCGGCCCTTGAAGACTTGTATAAGAGCATTCAGGCCGATGTTCGGCACACGAACGTCAGGGCTGTAATCAGCCAGCCAATTAGTCAGCGACTGTTCAGTCACTGGTATATGGGCTACGAAACGCTGAGTGTTCAGCAGTACGAAGAAGTCCAGAACATCATCCCGGTGGAGCCTCAGGCGCAGCCATTTTCAGATGATGAACAGCCCGTCATTGTGCGGATGCTTAAGGATTTTTTTGATCTGAATAGTCGGAAAGCGACTCATTGACTCTAAACATTATTGGCGAACATTCATTAATAGTGGGGGCTGAGACACTATCTGCTCTGAAGATTATCTCTCATACCAAGCGTTTTATTCAGCCACTCACTAATCGAACTGTTAATGTCCTTTCCCTTTTGGTCAGGAAATCAAGCCGAGCAGGATCGCCTGCAGTATGCCCTGCAGGCCGCGCAAATTGGCACATGGAATCTCGACGTTAGTCGTCAGCAGGTCTGGTGGGATGAACGCTGCCAGGAACTGTACGGCCTGCGTGGTCAGGATGTGGTCAGCTACCAGCAACTACTCGCATCGATTTATGAAGATGACCGGCCCCGCATGGAGCAGGCCATTCAGGCGGCATTGGAGCCGTCGTCGACCGGCTATTATGATGTGCAGTTTCGGACGTCGACCACCCAGACTGTCGATGGCCAACCCCGTTGGTTGCATGCGCAGGGGCGGGCCTACGTCGATGTTCGGGGCGCTGCCTATCGGCTATCGGGTGTCGTGCGCGACATTACCGCGCAGGTGCAAACCCGGCAACAACTTGAGATCAGCAAGGCCCGCTTCCGGAGCCTGGTGGCCAACTCGCCTACCGCCACCGTGCTCTTCGTAGGGCCTCAGATCGTGATTGATTCCGTCAACAAGCCGATGCTTCGGATTTGGGGGAAAGATGAGTCGGTCATGGGGCAGCCGGTTCACGAGGTCATGCCAGAGCTAGCGGGCCAGCCTTTTCTGGACCTGCTCCGCCGGGTGTATGATACGGGCGAGTCGTACCATCAGGCGGAGACCAGAGCGCGCGTGGTAGTTGAAGGGCAATGGCAGGAATCCTGGTTCAATTTTGCCTACAACCCCGTTTATGCCCCGGATGGCAGCATTTATGGCGTGTTGAACACGGCTACCGACGTGACCGCGCAGGTGGTAGCGCTGCGGGCCAGCGAACAGCGCTATCGGCGTTTGTCTGAAGAGTTAGAGCAGCGGGTTAACCAACGTACCCAGGAATTGAATCTGGCGAACCAGGATCTGAAACGCTCCAACGAAAACTTACAGCAGTTTGCCTACATCGCCTCGCACGACCTACAGGAGCCCCTGCGAAAGATTCAGTCGTTCGGTGATCTGGTGCTCAGGCAAACAGCCGCCCCGCTAGACGACCAAAGCCGGTTTATGCTGCAACGGATGGTGGAGGCAGGCAACCGCATGTCGGCGCTGGTCAACGACCTGCTCACGTTCTCGCGGGTAAAAACCCGGCAGGAAGCCTTCAAACAGGTATCCCTGCAAAAGATTATGGCGCGGGTGCTCGACACGCTGGACCTGGCCATTGAACAAACCGGAGCCAGCATTCATTTGCAGGCCCTACCGCGCGTCAACGGCGACGAAATGCAGTTGGGCCAGCTGTTTCAGAACTTGTTGAGCAACTCGCTGAAATTTGCGGCGGGCGACCGTACGCCGGTCATCAGCATCACCGTTGGCGAGCAGGAGCGAGCGACGTTGCCCCCGGATGTGGTGCCAAGTGGCCACGCCGAACGGTTTCACC
Organism: Fibrella aestuarina BUZ 2; assembly: GCF_000331105.1. Taxonomy (NCBI): domain Bacteria; kingdom Pseudomonadati; phylum Bacteroidota; class Cytophagia; order Cytophagales; family Spirosomataceae; genus Fibrella; species Fibrella aestuarina. The sequence goes on from NC_020054.1 coordinate 3,843,736, forward strand.
GAATCGGCGTGGTTGATAACGGCATTGGCTTCGACACCAAGTATCTGGATCGCATCTTCCAGGTCTTTCAGCGACTACACGGCAAGAATCAGTACACCGGTACGGGCATCGGGCTGGCTATCTGTCAGCGGGTCGTTGAGAATCACGGCGGGGCCATCACGGCCCAGAGCCAACCGGGGCAAGGGTCGACATTCATCGTGTATTTGCCAGTGCCGTGAGCCAATCACCCAGTTAAGGGTTGGGTTGGCCGTTGGTGTAGACTTAGCCTTCAAAAGCGTACGGCCACCTGTGTGTTGGCCCCGACTATCAACATCAGCAGGAACGTTGCTTGGCTGAGCTGGCCAACAAAAAAGCTCCGGCACACTGTGACCGAAGCTTTTCGCATTACGCTTTATCCAACTATAAGGGCTACGAGCCACTATGTCCATTAGTGGCTTTTTTTAATGGCTATTGTTTTGGTGCTGTGGAACGTGCCTATAACAAGGAGGCGGATGCATCTGCATCGTACGTTTGACGGGTCATGTGAACGTTGAGGCTTCTACTACCAATGAGCTTATATACTCAAAGCAATTACAATACCAATGAGTACGAACGAGCCAATTAGGTTTAAATTACAAGTAAAAACCTATTATCATTTAGTAAACGGTCAATTTGTCTGGATTAACGGTATTAGGCCGTGAAAAACTTACTACCTGGTGTATTGAGTATAATTATAGTAACGGAGTAGTTTATACGTTTGGATGAATATTTCAGCAAAACTGGTCGGATTGCGTATTTAGTCAAGGTGAAATATTTCCTTTACTTGAATAGAAAACAAAGTTGAAACTAAGGTAGTTACGGAGTAAATATTAACTTATATACGTACCTGCATATAGTATACTAGACTGCTAGGTAATCGACTTGATATCAGCTGCTTAGCTTATAGAAAACCCGGCGCTTGACTGTCTATACACTGCTTTCATCCAACGTTTCGCTATCCAGCAGGAGAGAAATGCCTCTCCTGCTGGTCCCGGTCGATAAGCTACGCTCGGTACTCAATGGGTTTGGCATACGTGTTTGATAACGCCCGACCTGGAAGCTTCCGCCCGAAACGCCAAGACGGTGCTGGCTGGAATATACGCCCTGATAGAAGGTGAAAGAGGCTGGCCGGTAACTTTCGTGAAAGTACCTTCTAGTAAATACCTGTTACCTAATTTGTTGCTATCATGCACGTAAAGCCGATACCTCGTATCTAGTAGCAGCTATCTCATCTACAGTAATTCATGCGGTGAGTTTAAGAAAACAGGCTGATTTCAGTGCTAAAGCTTAATGCGCCTGTAGGGGATAAGCAGTTGTTATGCGGGAATACGGGCCTTTGGTTGACATTGGGCGTTGCCTTCGCCTGGCCTAGATGCAACCTTAATTGTATGACTCAACGGTTACTCTGTCTTGTGTTCTGGTTGGTTAGCTCAGGTACGTATGCCCAGGTTATGCATACATTGTCGGGTACGGTGCGTGACTCCGCCACCCATCAACCGATTGCCCGAGCAGCTATTGTCTTAAACTATGAACGAGCGGTAACCGGCACCTATACGGATTCTAAGGGTAATTTCTCCATAACTATCCGCGCTGGGCAGCACGTAGTGGCGGTACGTCGACTGGGCTTTGTACCGTTTCGACAGGCCATTGACCTACGGGACAATACGGTACTGAACGTAGCCCTGGCCACCGTAGCCAGCCAGTTAGAAGAAGTCGTCGTAACGAGTAAAGGATACGACCCCAACGTACGTCAACCGTTGTTGGGCGTGAGTCAGATTAACCTGGCTGCACTCAAACGAATGCCCGCCGCGCTGGGCGAAGTCGATATCCTGCGTAGTCTGCAAATGCTACCGGGTGTGACAAGTGTAGGCGAAGCCGCTAATGGGGTGAATATTCGGGGTGGTACGACCGACCAGAACCTGATTCTGATGGACGAAACCCCTATTTTCAATCCAACTCACATGTTTGGCCTGTTCTCGGTATTCCCATCCGATGCCGCCAGCGGACTGGATCTATACAAAGGGAGCGTACCAGCCCGGTATGGCGGTCGGGCGGCTTCTGTACTGGATATCAGCCTGCGCAATCCTGATCTGAACCAGTTTAAACTAAGCGGGGGGATTAGCCTGGTCGCTAACCGGCTCACGGTTGAAACCCCGATTGTTGCCGGGAAAGTGGGTGTACTGGTTTCGGGGCGGGGGGCTTTCAACGATTTTCTGCTTCGGCTTGCCTCCAGTCAGCTAGAGGATATTCGTGCCAAATTCGGTGATGGGGTGGTTAAAGTTTTCTGGCGGATGAATAACAACAACACCCTGACCGCAATGGGCTACTTGAGCCAGGACTTATTTCAGACGAATCTGCTCGGTAGTTTAGCCAATATAAATGCCATCAAGACCCAGTTTGCGCAGAAAACCACCAATGGTATGGTACGTTGGTTCCATGCCTTTACGCCCAGACTCAACCTGCAGACTACGGCCCTCTTCGCGTATTACGAACCAACGATTCTGTCAACGGAAGATAGTACAAACAACGACGTAGCGCTGAAGCAATCCCTGTTGCAGCGGCAAATCAAGAGCAATCTGAACTACCAGTTACCCAATCAAAAAATAGAGGTCGGGATTAGCGGGACGCACTATAAGCTAAATCCGGGCGAGTTGATACCCAACAAAAGCCTGGCGGTAAACTACCAGAAAACGCCTCTTGAACAGGCCATTGAACTGGGTATCTACGCGGAGGATGAAATCAGCCTCTCGGATCGATTGGCCGTTTCGGTGGGACTGCGATACGCGTATTTTCTGAATATGGGTCCCTCGGTAGTCCGTCAATACGCGGCTGGCGAAGCGATCAAAACCTCGACCGTTGTCGATTCCATAAGGTACAGGGCCGGTCAGGTTAGCCAGCACTATGGGGGGCTGGAACCCCGGCTGGGTATTCGCTATTCGCTCAATGAGCGTACGTCTTTCAAAGTGGGCTATAACCTGATGCGGCAGTATCTGCAAGTCATCACAAACACCACGACGCCCCTGCCTACCGCCCGCTGGAAGACCGCCGACCCGCACATTCAGCCGCAGGTGAGTCAACTCGTCTCGGCGGGCTATTTCCATAATTTCCGGGCCAACATCGTCGAACTGTCTGCGGAAGTGTACTGGCGACGTACCCAGCACATACTGGACTACAAACCGGGCGCCGATTTCCTGTTGCAGGCCTATCCCGAAACGCAGTTGCTGACCGGGTATAACAAGGCATATGGGCTGGAGGTGATGCTGGCGAAAAAGAAAGGCGAACTGACGGGCTGGGTTAATTACACCTACGCCCGCACGCTCAATCAGGTGGATCAGGGCGCGGGCTTGCAGCAACAAATCAATGGCGGTGACTGGTATCCTGCCAATTATGACCGGCCACACAGCGTCAACATCAGTGTCGCCATCAACGCGTCGAAGCAGCACAGCTTCTCGTTTAATTTTGCCTACAGCACGGGTCGCCCCTACACAGCCCCGGAAGGGTTTATCCGATATCAGGGCCGAAACTACCCGTATTATGGCGACCGGAACCAGCGCCGGATTCCGGATTATCACCGGCTGGATTTTGCCTGGAACATTTACAATTTGAGTGCAAAAAATCGACGCTGGCAGGGTCACTGGACATTTACGATCTATAATTTATATGGTCATCGAAACGCGTATTCGATTTTCTACCGAACCGAGGGAGAGGTGACGAAGCCTTACCGACTGAGCATTTTCGCGGCCCCCATACCTAGCCTGACCTACAACGTTTCGTTTAACTGATGTTCTGTATGAAGCAGACCATGCACCCGGCAACCCGGCTGTTGATTTGGCTACTCTTGCTTGGCTTGCCCGTAGCGTGCATTGACCCGGAAGAGGTGAGCATACGGAGTACGTTGGATATCCTGATTGTCGACGGTGTCATTACCGACCTGCCCGAACAGATGCTCATTCAACTAAGCCAGGCCAAAGCCGATCAGACCCTGGGGCGAACCAGTACGTTTCCCGTTATGAAAGCAACCGTGTCGGTCGTGGTCGACTCGACCGAGGTCGTCGTCTGTTCAGAAATACGGGCTGGTGCCTATCAGTTGCCGACCGGCTTCAGGGGGCAGGTGGGCCACGCCTATCAGCTTCGGTTTACGCTTAGTGATGGTACTCAGTACGCATCGACGCAACAAGTTATGCCGCCCGTAGCTCCTGTCGGCAAGGTAACGTCCCGGTTTAATGCCAACAGCGTCTTTCCGATTATCGATGAAACCTACACCGGCGGCCACGATCTGTTTGTTGATTTTCAGGACCCTGCCAACGAGCGGAACTACTACCGGTGGGATTGGACCCTCTACGAACCGCAGGACTGGTGTCGGAGCTGCTACGAAGGGATTTACGCGGTCAATTCCGTGACGATTGTGTCCAACTCCATGTTCCAGTCGACCCAGCAGCCGTTTGAGAATTGCTTCTATCCACCCGTCGGCTCCTCGGCTTATTCGCAGGTCAGGTACAAATCCTACGACTACCCGTGCCGCACTCGCTGTTGGGAGATCATTCGGAATCGCGACGACATCAACATTTTCAGCGACCAGTATAGCAATGGTGGGTTGATTATTCGTCGACCCGTTGCCCATATTCCTTTTTACCAGAATCAGCCCTGTGTCGTTCATCTGCGTCAGCGATCGCTCACGAGTGATGCCTACGAGTATTTCAGTCTGTTTCAGCAGCAAACCCAGCACACGGGCGGGCTGGCCGATACGCCCCCGTCAGTGCCAGCCGGTAATGTACATACTGTAAAAAACGGTCAGGAAGCCGTGGTTGGCTATTTCACGGCCTCGTCGGTCTTTATTCAGCCCCATTACCTCGACCGCAACGATACCCGAGGCATGCCCCCCGGTCTCTTTTATGCCCTCAATGCCCGCTTGCCCTTTGCCGAGCCCTACCCGCCTTTTGACCTGAAGTTTATTCTTGATGGACCGCCTCGTCCGCCCACCGCAGTGTGCGCGCCAGTCGAGTTCAGAACCCCCGACCGTCCGGCTGGCTGGCCCAATTAACAGCGGATCGCTTCGGCAGCCTGCCGTTTGGGCATTGACAGGCAACGTTGAGGCGGCTGGGTGAACGCAAATAATGGTGCGCAGAAATTCATGATAAACACTTTATAGTCAACAAATTGCTGTCTAGAGGGCGACTGCTGTTGTGCTATCTGTGCCGGTAGGGGTCCAGCGTTTTACACCTGTCAGCTTGTTAGGATTTAGACCTCGTCAGAGACCAGCTGTATACCGGAACTGCCAGCAGCAGGAGCACGATCAGCAAACCGAATAGTGGCCCACTTATCAGGATGCCGACGGTGCGGGGTTTAGCATCGGCTGGGTAAGCCGGGTCGTAAAGTACATCGACCAAGTCGCCTGGCTGCACCTGGGGGCTGGTATCATAGGCGCCCACGCATTCGTAGGCTTGACCCGCTACCTGATAGCGAATCAGGGGGGCGGCTCCAGTCCCGTTTCCCGAGTGCACAAAGCTGATCACCTTGCCCTGCGTTCGCTGCCCACTGATCAATAAGTGGATGGACTGGCTTATCTGTCGGAGGGAAAAGAACAGCCCTGCCCCCACAACAAGGACAAACACAACCCACCAGCCGTATGAACGCCCACTACCCTGGCCGGGCTGCAACTGGTGTTGAGCAGCCTCGACGGTTAGCTGGCCAGTGGCCATTTGATTGAGCACCTGCTGCATCAGCTGCACCGGCACTCTGACAGGGCGTAGTCCCATTTTGGCGGTAGACCACACCACGAACAGGCCAATGATGGTCAGAAGGCAACCAACTCCACCGGCAAGTAATCCCAGCAGCCACTGTTCCACAAACGACGCAAGCTGCCCAACGGCTGGCCGGTCTGGATCGTACTGTACCGTCAGGATCTGACCAACGGTGTAGGCCGCCGGACTGGTGGCCAATCCTTCAAGCTGGTAGGTCTGTCCTGCCACCTGGTAGCTGACGATGGGGGCATAGGTCGGGCGTTTGTGGCGAATGGCGTGGCGGCTCAGTTTCACGACCTTACCAGTGGTATACCGGGCGTGACTGGCGAAGGCCTGTTTTTCCACGTAGGTAGTAACGGCCAGGCGTAGCAAAAACACGCCCACGCTTAGAAAGGCCAGCCCTACCACGGCCCCGATAAGGCCTCGAACCAGGCGCACCCCAACGTTGTCGGCCTCCCTTAGAAGCTGTTCGGCCTGCTGTGGACTGAGTGAATTAGCCGATACACGCCGGAACAATTTCCGTAGGTCTAAACCATCAATCGAGTACGTAGGTTGAGTGGTCATGGCTGTTTACTGAAAAGCTGGTGTTCGCGGCTTTTGCCAGCAAACAGGCCGCATAACCTTATTGGCAGCCCGCTGACGAGTACGTGTGCACCACGAGCAATGATGCAGTAAAGCAACTCGGGAAAGGCACAGCGTGCAATCGGATAAGTATATGATTGGTCATCGGACGTACCTGTTGAGGGGCCGCGCGTACCCGAAGCGGCTACACCACTGAAAATCGAAACACGTTCATGTCGTTTGGTAGCCCCGATGATGGATTAGGATAGCAGTGAGCTAACAACGCGCTTACAGTGAGGTGATAGTTGCAGGTACGTATCTGTAATTTCCTTCCTTGTCACCTTCGCACAATCGTCGTCGCCAGCGCCTTGTTGACCCCGTCCGATAACTCCAGTGGTTGTAGGGGCAGGGTAGGGGGCTTCAACGAGGCGCGAGCTAGCTAGCAGGAAAGGGAGACAGCTAGGAATAGCCAGACCAGTAATAGCTTGTGGGTAATCACTGGCCTGGCTGGATTGATGCGCTAGGTATCGACTGCCGCTATAAGGAGTCAGCTGCCCGGGAAATAACTGGTTTTCAGGTACTCCCGCAGCGACGTTGGCTTGCGGCCCAGCAGTCGCTCGACGGTGTCGTGTGTCCCAGCCAGCATGCCGTGTTTGGCGGCGTCACCCCATTGGGCAAAGAAGTTGGCGACGACTTCGGGGAAGCCTGCGGCTACTTTCTGCGCGATGTAAGGAGCTGGCTCGATGCTTTTGTAAACAATGGGCCGACCCGCCAACGCGGAGAGTTCCCTAGCGATGTCATGAAACGAATAGGCTTCGCTCCCCGTCAAGGTATACGACCGATTGTCGTGCCCGTCGGTAGTCAACAGGGTCGCTGTGGCGGCGGCCAGTTCGCTCCGCTTGATAAAAGCTATCTTGCCTTCGCCCGCCGGGAAACGGATCTCCGCGTCAGGCACCTCACTCCCAATCAAGTAGCCAAGGCCTTCAAAATAATAGCCGTTGTGGAGAATGGTATACACCAGTCCGGAATCTTTGAGGTAGGCTTCAGTAGCCAAATCACTTTCCGTGACCTCCTGCATCACAAATGGTTCGCTGCGCTGGATGCTGGTGTAAAAAAGGTGTTTGACCCCGGCTTCCTTAGCAGCGTCGATGACGTTCCGGTGTTGGCGAACCCGGTCGGTAAACGCTACGGCGGAAACCAGCAGCAATTTATCAACGCCCCGGAAGGCTTGCACCAACGCAGGGTAGTCAACGTAGTCGGCTTGGCGGACAGCTACGCCCCGCTCTGTGAGGTCTGTGGCTTTGTTGACGTCGCGCACCAGGGCTGCAATCTCTGCGGCCGGGGTGGTAGTGAGCAGAAAGTCGATGGTGTCGTGGCCTAACCCACCGGTGGCTCCAGTTACTAGAATCATGATAAAGAAGAATATGACCACCACGTCTAAACAGAACGGGCGCCCGGTGGCATTAAAGGCAAAACCCGCTTATATTTGCTTGCGATTTGCAAGTGTAAAGCTAGAGCAGAACGATTGCAAAATGCAAGTAAAAGGTAAATCTTTTTTATGAAAGAGCTAAAACAGCGCTCCACTTGCCCCATCAGTACATCGCTCGACGTGTTGGGAGACAAATGGACCCTGCTCATTCTCCGGGACATCGTGTTCGCGGGGAAGTCGTCTTACGGGCAATTCCTAGAGTCAGCGGAAAAAATGGCAACCAACATTTTGGCCGACCGCCTGGCAATCCTGGAGTCTCAGGGCATCGTAACCAAGACCGTGGCTACCGATAAGAAATCGAAGTTCACCTACCGCCTGACGGAAAAAGGCGTTGACATCGTCCCCATTCTTGTGGCGCTCGTTGTGTGGGGGGCCAAGCATGGCGAAACGGTTGTCGACCCTGGCTTGCTGGAGGAACTTCGGGCTGGGAAAGACGCGGCCGTTGAGAAGTACCAACGGCTTGCCCGCGATAAGGCTTTGGCGTAAACAAGGGGCATGCGCTCTTACGCCTAGAAAGAGTGGAAAAGAGCTATGGCGTGTTGCCTATTCTATCAGATTGCAGACATGGCTCTTTCAAGAGCTATATCGCCTTCTTAACGCATTTCTGTAATGGCTGATTAGCAGGTTGGGCTGTACCTATCTTGACTTGTCGTGCATACGATTGATTGTATAACCATACTTGGCAGGCTACGTTATAGAGGCGACTAACGGTTCAACTGTATGAAAACGATACTGTTTGCCTGCCTTTTGCTGGCACCCCTATCAGCACTTGCGCAAGAACAAGCATACGAAGTAGCGGTGAGCTACGGCGCCTTCACAAGCCCAAGTTTTAACCAGCAAAAAGCTAGAGATTACTTCTCCGCTGACTTTGACTATCATCTTTCCCGACGCTGGACCATAGCCTCCGGTTTTATGACTGGTCGCTTCAACTACTTCGATAACACCCGGTCAAACGATCCAACCGGTATCTTGTACGGTCCAGATGGTACCAATGCCAGAGGCTATGAGCTATATGGATACGGCATGGCCAAGTACGCACTCGTTAAAACAAGTGGGTTTACGCTCCAACTCGGCGCCGGGATTGGCTTTTTCAACCAGCGCTTAACATACCCTTACCGAGCGACGTATGCCACGGGTAGCTCACTTTATACTGAGGAATCCTCGTTTACCGATTTAGCTTTGCCCGTGACCCTGGAAGCTTATTATGTGTTCAATCAGCGAATTGGTCTAGGGCTAAAAGCCGGGGGGTACATTGAACCTGACTTTCCTGTAGTTGGCGCACACATTGGTCCTCAGCTACGCGTACGTTTGTAAGCCTACGGGTGGGGCGACAAGCTACCGATGCATAGCAAATCGGTACGGGTATGACCAGGATCAATACGTCTCGTGAGGCGCAGTCAATATCTGCTACTGAAAGGTATTGCTCACCAGTTCAGTATCCATATACTCATTTATCGCCCGTAGCTTACCGCCTTCGATATGGCATACCCAGCAGTACCGATTATCATAGATCTTGCCATCGGGCGTGCTGTTATTACCCGTTGCTTCGACCACCACATAATCCCCATCTGCCATAATACGAGTAGCGGTTGCCCTGTAGGGGGGAAGTAAGGTGGTTTTCACGGCCCCCCACAGATCGTTAACTACGGCCTGCTTACCCTGGAAGGTCTTTGCCCATTGACCACTGCCCATCCACCGCCACTGCATGTCGTCGGCCATTGCTGCCAAAAAGGGTTGATCATTACCGGCTGACAACTCAGCGAAGATCGTCTCCATTAACTGTTTATTCTCGATGGCGCTCATTCTATAGCAGATGAAAAATGGATACTCAATTATACAAGCGTTATGGTCTACTTGGCACTAGTTAACGACGTTAGTACGTGTTTTGGACGTGAAAAAGGCCGGGTGTCAGAGCGGCTTTTTTTCGATCAAGCAGTTGACGTAGGTTCGGGTTCACTTCACGTTCAAAATCTCCGTCCAGTTTGTCGTGTACCTAGGCGATATCCTCTGCCGCTTATGGTGCCAGGAGGGATCATGCCCGGCACCGGCCAGCCGTAACCGATCACGGCCGTGGCGGTGATTGATCTTATCAACTTACTGCCAAGGCTCAGATTACGGGTGTGGTGTTAAGAATGGTCAGATCAACAGGCACGGCTATGCAGACGGAACTATTTTTTCGCTTTAAAAAGAAGCCTGAACGTACCCAAAGTTAAAGTCTAACCTATGAACGAAAAAAGCTCCTATACAACTTGTACAGGAGCTTTTCAGTCATTACTTATCAGGGGATTACCCTTGGAAAAAGTCTTTCATCTTCTCGAAGAAGCCTTTCTCATTCTTATTGGGTTTCGGCTGGAAGTTGGGCGAATTCCGAAGCTTTTCCAGCAGCGCCCGCTCCTCAGACGATAGCGTTTTGGGCGTCCAGACGTTGACGTGAATCAATTGATCACCCCGTCCGTAGCCGTTCAGTTCTTTGATGCCTTTGCCTTTCAGGCGCAGGATTTTGCCACTTTGCGTACCGGCCTCCAGGGTGATGCGGGCGCGCCCATCGATGGTAGGCACTTCGACCGACGTACCCAACGCCGCATCGACGAAGGTGACATACAGGTCGAAGACGACGTTGGTTCCGTCGCGCTTGAGGTTTTCGTCTTCCTCTTCCTCCACCACAATCAGCAGATCGCCGGCTACACCACCGCGCGGGGGTACGTTGCCTTTGCCACCTACCGACAGTTGAATGCCTTCAGCTACACCGGCCGGAATCTTGATCGGGATGACGTCTTCCTGCAACACGCGCCCTTCACCGTGGCAAACGTCGCAACGGTCGGTTACGAGCTTGCCTTCGCCGTTACAGGTGGGGCAGGTGGCCGTCGATACCATCTGACCCAGCATGGTGTTGACCACCTTGCGGGTTTGACCCGATCCCTGACAGGTTTGGCAGGTCTGCACGGCGGTGCCGTTTTTCGAGCCGTTGCCGCCGCAGGTATTACAGGCCACATGCCGCTTTACCTTGATTTTTTTCTCAACGCCGTTGGCAATCTCCTGAAGGTCGAGCTTCAGTTTGATGCGCAGATCGGAACCCCGCCGAACGCGTTGACGCTGCTGACCGCCACCGCTACGTCCGCCGCCAAAAAACGACCCAAACGGCGAATCATCCCCGAAAATGTCGCCAAACTGGCTGAAGATGTCGTCCATGTTGGGACCGCCATAGCCGCCGCCCGCCGCACCGCCCAGCCCCGCGTGCCCAAACTGATCATACCGGGCGCGTTTCTGGTCGTCGCTCAGCACGTCGTAGGCCTCGGCCGCCTCCTTGAACTTCTCTTCGGCGGTGGGGTCGTCGGGGTTTTTATCGGGATGGTACTTTACAGCCATCTTGCGGTAGGCTTTTTTCACCTCGTCCGCCGTGGCCTTCTTGTCCACGCCCAATATCTCGTAGTAATCTCGTTTCGTTGACATTCCAGATGAATGAACAATGTATGCTGCACAATGTACAATGACTGACTATACCGTGTCATTGTACATTGTGCAGCATACATTGTTCATTGAGTTATGCTCCTACAATCACTTTTGCGTAGCGGATGACTTTGTCGTTGAGGAGGTATCCGCGCTCGACTTCGTCGATGACTTTACCCTTCAGATCGTCGCTCGGGGCCGGGAATTGCGTTACCGACTCGTGCAGATCGGCGTTGAACGGCTCGCCTTTGCTGGTCATGGGCTTGAGGCCTTTGCCTTCCAGGGTCTTGACAAACTTGTTGTGAATCAGTTTGATACCTTCCAGCGCCGCCGCCGGGTCGGCCGAGGTACCGATAGACTGCATGGCCCGCTCGAAATCATCGACGACAGGCAGCAATGAAACGAGCAGCCCTTCGTTGGCATTGGCGATTAGGTCCAGCTTCTCCTTGGCCGTGCGCCGACGGAAGTTTTCGAAATCGGCGTAGAGGCGCAGGTATTTATCTTTCAACTCGGCCAGTTCGGAGCCGACGGGCGCGGCTTCGGCCGCCGGCGCTGCCGCTGCCAGATCGATCAGGTCGTCGGGCGTCCCGCCATTGATCGTTTCTGCCTCTTCGGTCGTCAGGTTTTCGGTTGAGTTGTCAGGTGCGGTCGATGACTCGTCCACAATGTCTTTATTTTCCATACAAACAGGTCGTATTTATTGCTAAAACAGGCCGCAAACCTACGCGCAAAACCATTGCCAATCGCCATCAGGCTGACAAGATGACACGATGAGACAGAGAGTTAACGAGTGAACGAGCGAATGAGTGAATTGGCTGACGCGTTTAGTATGCCTGCGTCAGCCGATTCACTCATTTGCTCGTTCACTCGTTAACAAAAAAGCCGCTCTTCATGGCGAGAGCGGCTTTTCGGTTGACTTAACCTAAACAAAAGCGTTGTATGACGGCTGGCGATTGACCTTAGGTCGCTTACCCGCAACCCTCTGCTATCGGGCGGCAAACTCAATTGCCTCCTTTCATGCGTGATTTCAGATCATCGGCACCGGTGTTGCGCTGCCGGGCGGCTTTCACCTGCTGATTGCCAAACCGGTACGTGAACGTGGCCCGAACGACGCGGCTTTGCCAGAATGAACTGACCGCGAAGTCGATGTCCTGGAACTGGGCGATACCCCGGAAGCGGTTGGTCCAGAAGATATCGTTCATGTTGAGGCTCAGGCGGCCGCGTTTCTCCCAAAGTTGTTTTTGCAGACCAATCGATAGCGCCCCCTGCGGCCGGAAGCGGTAGAAGCCATACACCCCCGCTCCATTGTAGTAGCCACTCACTTCCAGGTTGAGGGTCTTGCTGAGCGTGAAATTCTGGCTGGTGTAGGCGTTCCACGATGTCTGTTGCAGCGTGAGCAACTGATCGTTGTAGACGGTCTTGTAGTTGTTGTAGAAGGCCGACACGTTGGTCTGCATCTGCCACCATTTGGTCACCGGCAGCGGGAAACTGAACGTCAGGCTGAGGTTGTCCTGGTGGTCGATGTTCTCACTGGTGACGAACGTTTTGTTCTCGGCGGCAATCTGGCGTGGCACTTCGTCGAGGATGGCGTCGCTGATGCGGCTGTAGGCCAGCGTGGTGATAAACGACTGCTTGAAGGTGTGCGTCAGTTGCAGCGCGTGCGTAAACTGCGGGCGCAGGTTCGGGTTACCCTGCTGATAGGTGTAGGGGTCGAGGAAGAACACGAACGGGTTCAGGTTCTGGTAGTTCGGGCGGTCGATGCGGCGGCTGTAGTTGAGCGACAGCGCGTTGTTGGTGTCGAGTTGCTGGGTCAGAAACACACTCGGAAACAGGTTGGTGTAGTCGCGCTCGCGGCGGTCGTTGAGCGTAACCGAGTTGCCCACCGAGTTGGTGTGTTCGAGGCGCAAGCCAGCCTGTAGCTGCGTTTTCTTGCTCAGTTGCGTGCTGTAGTTGACGTAGGCGGCCGAAATCTGCTCGGTATAGATGAAGCGGTTTGAGCGGGTGGGGTCGTTGGCCCATACGTCCGTTTTAGTTTCAAACGTCAGGTTGTTGTCCGATTCGACGCGGCTGGCTTTCAAGCCCATCTCCAGTTTGCCTTTCTTGAGCGGATGGGCGTAGTCGACTTTCCCGACCAGAATCTGGATGGCCGACGGCATTGTGTTCCGTACCGAATCGGGGCGGCCGCTGGGTACGTAGTCGGGCGTGAAAAACTGGGTGCCCAACTGGTTGCGCGAGCTGCCGTCGTAGGTCACGTAATCGACGTCGGCGCTGAGTTCGTGGCCTTTGTCGTCAAACTGATGCTTGGCATTCAGGTTGTAGTTGAGGTTGGTGAGGCGATTACCCACCGTGCTCACGGTCGTAAAGCGGCGCGTTACGGCCAACTGCTCATCCAGAATGTCGGTTTTGCTTTCGCCCGCCGGCTGATTCCAGTTTTCGGTGAAGCCGCTGAACAGCGCACCCAGGGTCGTTTTTTTGCTCAACGACCAGTCGGCACCTACTTTGAAATTGTGGTCATGACTGAAGCTGGCCCGGCTGGTGTGCTGATCGAAGTAGGTAACGTTATCGTTAAAAGGAATGCGGCGGTAGATGTTATTGGTGTTGAAATTCTCGTAATAACCGTAGCTGTAATTGCCAAACAGGTTGACTTTACCCGCGCGGTGGTTCAGGTTGAGCGAGGTCGTGGCCCGGCCGCGTCCATTGGGTTGTAGTGTCTGGCCAGTGCCGAGGGTGATGGTGCCGTTAGTGCCTAAATTCTTATTTTTCTTGAACCGGATGTTGATGATCCCGGAGTTGCCCGCCGCATCGTACTTGGCCGACGGGTTGGTAATCACCTCGATTTTCTCCACGTTGTCGCTGGGGGTATTGCGGAGCAGGTTCATCAGCTCCTGGGTCGAGAGGTACGAGCGTTTGCCGTCAATTTCGACGATTACGCCGCCTTTGCCCCGCACCTTGATGGCGTCGTTCTGCTGATCGACGGTGACACCGGGTGCTTTTTCCAGCACTTCGAGCAAGGTGTTCCCCGCCGATACTACGCTGTTTTCCACGTTGACAACCGTGCGGTCGACCTGTTGCTCGATGAAGGGCTTCTTGGCAACTACCGTTACTTCGGCCAGCTTTTTCTGCTCTTCGGCCAGTTTAAGCACCGGAAGGCTGACGGTGGCGTGATCGGCGTCAATCGTGAACGGTTCGCTATACGTTTTAACGTACCCAACCATCTGCGCCGACAGCCGGTACTGTCCGGCACTGATGTTCTCGAACGCGTAAGCACCCTCAACGTCGGCTACGGCTCCCTTTACGAGCGTTGAGTCGGCACTGCGCACGAGCAGGAGCGTGGCGAAGGGCATAGCCTTGTCGGCCTGATCGACGCAGCGGCCGTGAATGCTGCCTTTAACCGCCGCCTGTTGAGCCAACGCGGTCTGAAAAAAAAGTCCGGCTAAAACGAAGAGTAGAGAGAAGGTACGCATGGTGTAATGAGGCGAGTGCCGTAGATGATGTTGTAAAGCAAAGGTACTATGCACTACATAGTACCTGATCTTACACCAACGGTCTGAAAGCCTCGGTCAGTGGTTAAAAGGCGAACGTGGATTGGCTGGAAGCAAGATTACCCAACAGATGCGATCAGTACCTGGGTCCGTTGCATGAACCACCAAAAAAACGGGATGAACAGCCTAAAATCAGCCGTCAACGACATAGAGTCAATAACAAAAAAGCCCGATTCTGAGAGAGAATCGGGCTTTCATGCGAATGAATAGAACCGTAGCGCTGGCTAATCTTCGGGGTAAGGAATGTAAACAAAACCTGTAAACTCACCGATGACGACAAACAGGCAGCAGTACTCGTCGGGGTTTTTGTAATTCTCTTTCCAGAGATCATACGAATCTTCGCCGATGAGTTCGCGCTGTACAAACTCATCGAAAAACGAGGCGTTGTAGGTAAAGGTGTTGCCCAGATCGCCCTCACCGAATAGCAGCTGCCCGATTGGGATGCGTTTTTTCGACGCGACAAATACCGGGTAGTCCGAAAAGCCGCGCTTTCTGATCTGGTACGAGGCTTCTTTCAGCGCGTCGGCCACCTGCACAAAATCTTCCGACACCATGCCCATCAACTTCTTGTTAAGGTCGGGCGAGTTGGCGTCGTCCATCAGGACGTTTTCGTTACTGTTATTAATCACGGTTGGTTTGACGTTTGTCGTTTACCGTTTGACGTGGTGCTGCCGTATACCGCTTCGAACAAAACATCAACCGGTAAACGACAAACGTCAAACTACACCTAAAACCGGCTGGCCCCGAGCAACAGTTCCAGGTCTTTGAAGCGCATGCCGAATTTGCGGGCGATGTACAGGTTGGTGAGCGTGCCTTTGTGGCAATAGACGCCGCGCATAAACCAGCGGTTGGCGTAGATCATGGCTTCGATGCCACCGTTAGTGCCGGTTTGCAGCAGAAACGGCAGGAAGATGTTGCTCAGGGCCATGCTCGCCGTATGCGCCACGCGGGCGGCGATGTTGGGCACGCAGAAATGAATGACTTCGTGGGTGCGGAACGTCGGGTTTTTGTGCGACGTCATGCGTGAGGTCGCAAAATTGCCGCCCTGATCGATGGCCACGTCGATGATCACCGAATTGGGTTTCATGCGCGACACCATTTCGTCGGTCACCACCACCGGGCTCAGGCCGTCGTCGGCGCGGAGGGCACCAATCACCACGTCGGCCCGTTCGATGGCCTCGGTCAGCGTGTCAGAATCAAGGATCGACGTGTAGACCGACGTACCCACGGCGTATTTGAAGCGCTGAAGTTTGTAGAGGTCCTTGTCGAACACCTTCACGTCGGCCCCCATGCCCAGGGCCGTGCGGGTGGCGTATTCGGTGACGGTACCCGCGCCCAGGAAGACGACTTTGGTAGGCGGAACGCCCGTGATACCGCCCAGAATGATGCCCCGGCCGTTGGCGCTGCTGCTGAGGTATTCCCCGGCAATGAGCATGACGGTGCTGCCCGCAATCTCGCTCATCGACCGGATGACGGGCATACCACCCGCCTGATCCTCGATGTATTCGTAGCCAATGCCGGTGATGTGGCGCTCGTTAAGCTTTTCGAAGTAAGGGCGTTCGTGGGCGGGCAGGTTCAGGGCCGAAATAACCGTAGTTCCCTGTTTCAGGTGCTGAAATTCATCGTCGACCAGCGGCTCGATTTTCAGGATCAGGTTGGCTTCGTATACTTCTTTGGGCGATTTGGCAATCTGCGCACCCGCTTCGCTGTAGTCCGAATCGCTGAACTTGGCACCGATGCCGGCGCCCGTTTCGACGATCACTTCATGGCCGTTGCGCACCAGAATAGCCACGGCTTCGGGCGTCAGGGCGATGCGATTTTCCTGTAACGAAACTTCTCGGGGTAAGCCAATGAGCAAACTATGCTGCGAACTCTTGACGGGCGCGGGCGACTCTTTGGTATACAGGGCTGTTTGTTTCGCTAGTTCTTCGAAGCCAGTCATGAAAGGGGAGGTTAATGAACAATGCGCGGTGTGTACGAGCTGAGTGCCTGACTAAGGCAACCGAAGCTGGCGGTCATTGAACACGCTTGGTTTCTACGGTGCGGACGCCGTTCGGGTCGGCCGTCAGTTGGATGAGGTAATAGGTTGGTGGCCAGAGCGATTCGATGCGTTCGGGCCATTCGATAAAGCAATACGCCCCGGAATCGAGGTATTCGTCGAGGCCGATGTCGAGCGCTTCGGCCTCATTGCGGAGGCGGTAACAGTCAAAATGATAGACTGAATCGCCGGTTTGGGTGCTGTACTCGTTGACCAGCCCGAAGGTCGGGCTTTGGACTACGCTCACTACGCCAACCGCCCGGCAAAGGGCTTTTATCAGCGTGGTTTTGCCAACGCCCATCTCTCCCTCAAACAGCCACACGTGCAGGTTGTCGGCTTCGGCCACCAACTGCTGAGCCACCGTGTCCAGTTCGTCGAGTTGCGTAAAAGTTTGAGTCATGAGGCAAAACGTATAGACAAAGATACAAAAAACCCCGCCGTTGGGCGGGGTAGAAACGAAAGGCATCTGGATGAAGCGGATTTAGGGGATGATCGCGGGTTCATTTATCAATAGTAGCAGATGCCGATTGACCCGCTTGACATCCGTGATCATCCCTTAAAATCCGCTTCATCGGCGTCCCCACCTTTTTAGTGCGCGACGAGCCAGTTTTCGCCGAAGCCCACACCGGTTTCCATCTGAACGGCCATCGGAATGGCGGTTTTCATAATGCGATCGACGTTTTCCTTGAGGTAATCGAGCTCCGACTTGTGGGCGTCGAACACCAGTTCGTCATGCACGGTGAGGATCATCTTCGATTTGAGCTGCTCCTGCGACATGAATTCGTGGATGCGGATCATGGCAATCTTCAGCATGTCGGCGGCGCTGCCCTGAATGGGGGCGTTGATGGCGTTGCGCTCGGCAAACATGCGGTCGGTGATGTTGCGGGAGTTGATGTCGCGCAGGTACCGCCGACGGCCCAGAATCGTTTCGGCGTAGCCAAAGCCGCGCGCTTTCTCGATACTCTGATCCATATACGCCTTCACCGCCGGGAACTCCTGGAAGTATTCCTCGATGATCTGGCTCGCTTCTTTACGCGGAATCTTGAGCCGCTGCGCCAATCCAAACGACGAGATACCATAGATAATCCCGAAGTTGATGGTTTTGGCTTTACGGCGCATCTCGCCCGTTACCTCGCTGATGGGTACGTGAAACACCTTGCTCGCCGTCTGCGTGTGGATGTCGATGCCGTTGTTGAAGGCGTCGAGCATGGTCTGGTCGCCGCTAAAGGCCGCCATGATGCGCAACTCGATCTGCGAATAGTCGGCCGACATAATCAAGAATTCGTCTGAGCGGGGCACAAACGCTTTCCGGATCTCCTGACCGCGCGGGGTACGTATCGGAATGTTTTGCAGGTTCGGGTTCGTGCTCGACAGACGGCCCGTCGCCGCAACGGCCTGATTGAACGACGTATGCACGCGACCGGTACGTGACGAAATCAGCAGCGGCAGCGCATCAACGTAGGTATTCTTCAGTTTGATCAGCTCCCGGTAATCCAGGATTTTGCCGATAATCGGGTTTTCGGCTTCCAGCTTCGAGAGTACCTCTTCGCCGGTGGCGTACTGCCCGGTTTTGGTCTTCTTGGCGTTCTTGTCGAGTTTGAGTTTGTCGAACAGCACCTCGCCCAACTGCTTGGGTGAGCCGATGTTGAATTCGCCGCCCGCAATCTCGTAAATCTCGCTCTGCACCTGCCGCATGTCGGTGTCGAGCGTGGCCGACAGCTCTTTCAGCGCGCCGGTGTCGAGGGTGATGCCCTCCAGCTCCAGATCGGCCAGCACGCGCACGAGCGGCATCTCGACCTGATCGAACAGCTTGTGGAGGTTGTCTTTGTTGAGCATCGGCTCGAAGGTGTCGCGCAGTTGCAGGGTCACGTCGGCGTCTTCGCCCGCGTATTCCACCACCTGCTGCACGTCGACCTCGCGCATGGTGAGCTGCCCCTTGCCTTTTTTCCCGATCAGCGATTCGATGGCTACCGGCGCGTAGTTGAGGTACACCTCGGCCATCACGTCCATGTTGTGCCGCTGTTCAGGCTCAATCAGGTAGTGGGCGAGCATGGTATCGAAAAGCGGCCCGCGTACTACCACGCCGTACTTCTTGAGCATCAGCAGGTCATACTTCAGGTTTTGGCCGACTTTCTCGATGGCTTCATTTTCAAAAAACGGCTTGAACACGTCCACGACCGCCTGCGCCTCGGCCCGGTCGGGGGGGACCGGTACGTAGAACGCCTCGCCTTTGCGATACGAAAACGACATGCCCACCAGATCGGCCTCCACGGGGTCGAGGGCGGTGGTTTCGGAGTCGAAGCAGACGTTGGTTTGCTCGTTCAGGTACGTGACCAGCGCGGCGCGCAACTCGGGCGTGTCCACCAGCCGGTAATCGTGCAACACCGAGTGGATGGTCTTGCGGGGTTCGGCCGAGAAGTTGGGGTCGAGCTCAATTTCGTGCGCATCGTCGCCCCAACTAGCTACGCTCGTGGGCAGTTCGGCACCCGGTGCGTATTCGGAGCCCGCCGAGTCGGTAACGGCGTCGGGTGTGGCCGCTTCGCCGGATGCCACAGGTACGTTGACGGGCGTTTTTTTGCCGCGCGCTTTCTTCGGTTCCGGCGTGGCCAGAGCCTGGGCAAAGGTGTCGTCAAACTGAAAAGGCAGATCGTCGGCGCCGCTGGGCGAGGCAGCTGGCATGGGCATAAAGGCCGGGGCCGGGTCGAACAGGCCCATCTGCCCATTGGCCGGTTTGGCAGTGGCCGCTGGGAAGGCTTGCCCCGCCGGAGCGGGATCGTCGCCCAGCAGTCGGGTCTTCATCTGCCGGAACTCCAGTTCGTCAAGCAGGGCGGCGAGCCGGGGCCTATCGTAGTCGGTCAGGCGCAGGGCGGCTTCGTCGAACGGCACCGGCACCTCCAGATGAATCGTAGCCAGTTCTTTTGACAATAGCCCCTGTTGCCCGTACTGGACCACGTTTTCCTTGAGCTTGCCTTTCAGCTGATCGGCGTTGGCGATGAGGTTTTCAACGCTGCCAAATTCGGCAACCAGTTTCTGCGCCGTCTTCTCGCCAATGCCCGGAATGCCCGGAATGTTGTCGACCGAATCGCCCATGAGCCCGAGCATGTCGATCACCTGCCCCACGTGCTCGATGCCCCAGCGTTCGCAGATTTCTTTAACGCCCTGCTTTTCGGCCGGTTTGCCCATGAACGCGGGCTTGTAGATAAACACACAGTCATTGACCAACTGCCCGTAGTCTTTGTCGGGCGTCATCATGTACACCTCGAAATCGCCCGCCTGACAAGCTTTGAGCGACAGTGTGCCGATGATGTCGTCGGCTTCGTAGCCTTCCTTGATCAGCATCGGGATGTTCATGGCTTCCACGATCTGCTTGATATAAGGAATGGCTACCGAAATGTCTTCGGGCTGCGACTGCCGGGTGGCTTTGTACATCGGAAACTGCTCGTGCCGGAAGGTCTTTTTCGAGTGGTCGAAGGCGACACCGATGTGCGTAGGTTTCTCTTTCTGCAACACCTCCATGAGCGAGTTCATGAAGCCAAAAACGGCGCTGGTGTTCACGCCTTTCGACGAGATGCGCGGGCTTTTGTTAAAGGCGAAGTGGGCCCGGTAAATAAGCGCCAGGGCGTCGAGCAGAAAGAGTTTATGCTGTGGTTTTGCCATTATAAAAGTCAGTTGCAGTCATCGATTGTCATGGGCCGTGAATGCCGACGGATGACCGTCTATGACTACAAATGACTCTAAAAAAACAACAGGCTGTATGCCCTTTTGATTCCGGTTTCTGAGGAGACGGTCACCGAAAAAAGGCTCCGTCCGGCCCACACTGTGCGAAAGGCAACAGCATGAACCGGACGGAGCCGCTCATCGAAAGGATGAAAAAAGGAGTCATTCGTCAGGAGCCCGGCAGGAGCACCCGATCGATCCGGTGAATGACGGCGTTGGTCGTCAAGATGTTGGCGCTCGTTACGTTCGACGCACTGGTGCCATTCCCCGCGCCCGTCACGGTTACGCCGGTTCCCGTCACGCCAAAGCGGAGGGTAGGGGTGGCACCCAACAGCGTCGGGCTGGTCAGGCCGTCGGTAAGTTGCGTTGAAAAGACACGACCCGGAACCACGTGATACGATAATACCCGCTGAAGCGTAGCCGCGGGAGTAGCGGCAATGGCCGTTGCACTGAGCCCCGCGTCGATGAATGCCTGGTTGGTTGGCGCAAACAGCGTGGCGGCCGTGGTTGACTGAAGCGCCGTGATGACACCTGCACCGGCCCGTTGCACGGCCTGAGCCAGTAGGCTATAATTCTGGGGATCGGCAATCACAGCGGCAACAACGTCACCTGTCGGCGGCATCAGAACCCCGTCGATGACATGTACCACCCCGTTGTCAGCAGGTACGTCGGCGATGGTTACTCGCCGCCCGTTGACTGACACGTTGTTGCCCGTTTTCGTGATATAAACCGTGCCATTGGTGGTCAGCAACGTTTGCTGAGGCGTGTTGGCTGCCGTGGGAATGTTGGCTGCCGGCACCCGGCTATTGAGCACGTGGTACTGAAGAATTGGCGTGAGTTGCGCCGCCGTTGAGCTACTAATGGCGTCAGTAGTGATACCGGCTGCCCGGAAGGCATCGTCGGTTGGGGCAAAGACGGTGAGTGAACCGCTACGGAGCGCGTCGGCCAGACCCGCTTTGATAACCGCCGCCCGAAGAATAGTAAACCGGCTGTCGGACTGCACGATGTCAGTGATGGTATTGGTCTGCGTGGCCGGCGTATCGTCTTTTTTGCAGCTGCTGGCAAAAAGAGTGACGAAGAGGAGCAGACAGCCTGCCAGTGTCCGAAAGGGATGTTGACTGAAATGCATAGTGTTACAGTTGACGTTAGTGTTAATTTGAAAAAATAACAGATCGGTAACAGCTACTTTAACTGGCGTCGTTCAGTTTTGTTTAATGTTTTTCTGCAAAGGTTAAACAGAACCGGTTTATTCGCCACTAGTAGGCAAAAGCAGAATCCGTCCAGCGCTGAACAAGTGCCTGATAATCAAACGCTCATTGTAGGTAGCGGCTACTTATGGGTAAGCCGCATTCTAATGAAGGTCTAATCTGATCGTGTGGGGCTGACCCAGACGGCGCCGCGCCGGGTTACTCCATCGTGTCAACGGGGTAACCCGGTATGGTTAGCGTCGGAATAGAGTTCGAAAGGCCCGCACCATCTCGGGTACAGCCAGCGCGACCGAGGCGACCGACAGCAGCGATGCCGTCTGGCAGTAGGCACAGAAAGCCTTGTTATCCTGCCATTCTTCCCGGGCCAGTTGCAGGTTGGTGGCCGTGTCGGCGATGGTTTTCAGGCCCATGGCGATGGGTAGGGCGGGGGTGTTGCTGGCGCGGTCTTTTCCACCGGCTGCGGCGGCCCAGGCCGTCAGGCCATAGGTGAGGATCATCAGCACGGCGTCGGGCGTTTGAGCGCGCTTGTAGGCGTAGTTCGAGGCGTTGACCCGGTTGGAGTCGATGAAGGGGAGGGGCGGGTCGGGCAGGCGGTTGATGATGCCCGTCTGGTAAAGGGTGACGACCTGCCCGATGGCTGCGCCGGCCATGGATAGGCCGATGATCCAGCGGCGGCGGTTGAGATCGGGAGACTGTTCTTCCCGAAGCTCATGGGAGAGTTGTTGCGGTGTCATAACGTTGTGTTTTTGCACCTAACGCCGTGACAACCGAGAGGGTTAAAAAAATAGGTTTGAGGTCCAACCGACCGGGGCCGGATCGCCTCAAACCTAGTGTTGGGCGTTGTTACGCTTTCTGGTAAGATGCCTTCAGAACGACCAAGTCGCCGCCCCGGTAGCTGCCATCGTTGATTTTTTTGACCAGCACGTCCAACTGCTGCGTAGCCCAGTCGGGAATGAATTTATCGGGCGTGTCGATCATGACACGGGGGTAGTTATACAGGGAACGACCAAGACCAAACTGCACAGCGCAGCGTTTCATGGCATCCGAAATACCGCCTTTCACTGGCTCGATGTCGGTGCGACTGGCTCCGTCCATTTTGGCGAGCGACACGGCCGGCGCCGAATGCGTGGCGGGCACCGTAACGGTGATTTTGCAGAGAAAGCCCCCCTGAATCTCGGTGATCTCATTCTGCCAGTTCTGCCAGCCAAACTGCCGGTCGAACCGCTCCATCACGCAGCGGTTGGTGATGTAGGGCACCACGATTATTTTGCCGGTTTTGGTCTGCATCTGAACCCGCCATTCAATCTCTTCAGGCTGGATTGGCTGGGTCAATATCTCAAGTGAATTCGTTGTCTGTTCCATACCCTGAATATACGAAAAAAAGCGGGTTTATGTGCGTAAAAACGGGTTTTTGTCGGATAAATACTGTGACGCTGCGATTCGCAAACAGACACGGAGATTCGCAAAGCGTTTCCACAAAACAATAACCGCTGCGAATCGCTAATTGCCTCTGTGGACCGCTGTGTTATCGCGTAGTTTACTCGACGATTACCTCGTCAATAGCCAGGGAGGCGGGGCGGCCACTGCGTTCGTTGGTGGGGTCGTTGGGTACGTTGCCGTAGTTCTTGACCGTAACGCGGATGTAGCGGGCGCGGGCCGTTTTGAAGTCGGCCACGGCGGGTACGATACGCCACGGCCCTTCCAGCGGTTCGTTGATGGGCTGGGCGATGGCTTCTTTGAACGAATCGCCTTCCCGCGAGAGGGCCACCTCGACCGATTTAGGCGGCAACACGCCAAACATCACCTTTTTCAGAAAGGACAGCGACACCTTCGTAACGGGTTTCACCTCGCCCAGATCGATGGTAAGCTGAATGTCGGCGCCACCTACCTGCACCCACGGGCGATCGTCTTTGGGGCTGCTGGCTACCTGCCCGTCGGTGAGCTTCTTACGCCCGTCGTCGCCAGGTACGTTGCCAACGTAGGTATACGGTTTGCCTTTGGCCCGGTGGATGTAAAACGTCTCCGAAAACGGTTTATCGTTGGCTGGCACGGTAATGGCCCGGATCGTCGTGGTTTTCGTCAGGGTGATGGGGGCGATGTACTCCGTCGATGCATCCACGCGGGGCTCTTTGCCGTTCGTGGTGAAGTAAATCTTGCTGTCGGTGTCCAGTTTGCCAAGCCGCACCTGAAGCTGACCGGGTGTTGCCGCCCCTTCGCCCGTAAACTGCGTTTCGGCCCGCACGTCGAGCAACCGTTTGGCGTAGTTGACCTGCTTCCGGTCGAGGCGTTGCAGGTGGGTTTTCAGCCGGGTAGTAAAATCCTCGAAGTTGCGCGGCCCGGCGGGTGTCCAGCCGATTTCGGCCAGGGCTACGGCCCGCGGGAAGGCCATGTATTCGACGGCGTCGGGCGTTTTGATGTACTCCGTCCAGATGTTGCCCTGCACACCCTGAATGAACTTCTGCTCACTCGCCGCCAGTTCGGTCGGGACGGGTTCGTAGGTATAGACTTTTTCGAGTGGCAGGTAACCGCCAATGGTCAGCGGTTCGGTGGCGGGGTCGGCCTGGTACTTATCAAGGTAGCAAAACTGACCCGGCGTCATGACCACGTTATGCTTCTGTTTGGCCGCTTCGATGCCGCCCTGAATGCCCCGCCAGCTCATGACGGTGGCGTTGGGCGCCAGGCCGCCTTCCAGGATCTCATCCCAGCCGATGATGGCCCGGCCCTTGCTGTTCACGAACTTCTCGACCCGCTGGATGAAATAGCTTTGCAGTTCCTCTTCATTCTTGAGCTTCAGTTTCTTGATCAGCGCCTGGCAAAACGCACTGTTCTTCCAAGCGTCTTTGGGACATTCATCGCCCCCAATGTGGATGTATTTGCCGGGGAAAAGGGCCATCACCTCCGTGAGCACGTCCTGAATAAATGAGAACGTTTTGTCCGACGGGCAATACACATCCCGAATGACGCCCCAACGGGTGCCCACCGCGTAACCTTTGCTCGGTTCGCAACCCAGTTCGGGGTAAGCGGCCAGCGCCGCCAGCGCGTGGCCCGGCAGCTCAACTTCGGGTACGATGGTGACGTGGCGGGCGGCGGCGTAGCGCACCACGTCTTTAATCTGCTCCTGCGTGTAGAAACCACCATAGGGCTTGCCGTCATACTGCTGCGGGTAGTTTTCGGCGTAGTGGCCAATGAGCGTCTCGCTCCGCTGCGAACCCACCTGGGTGAGCTTCGGGTATTTCTTGATCTCAATGCGCCAGCCCTGGTCGTCGGTAAGGTGCCAGTGGAAGGTGTTCATCTTCTGCATGGCCATCACGTCGATAAACTTCTTGATGAACGAGGCGGGCATGAAGTGGCGGCTCACGTCGAGCATCAGCCCCCGGTAGGCAAAGCGCGGCCGGTCGAGCAGGTCGCAGGCGGGCATTGACCAGTTGGCCGACGGCGCAGGTACGTTGCCATACACGGCGGACGGCAGCAACTGCATGAGCGTCTGCACGGCGTAGAAATAGCCCTTGGGCGTTTCGGCCGTCACGCGTACGCCGTCGGGCGTTACCCGTAGTGTGTAGCCTTCGGGGCCGCAGCGCCCTTCGGTATGCTTCTCAAAGACAATGTTGCGGCCTTTTAACAGGGCGGGCGTTGGGGCTGCTACGGCGATAGGCAATCCGCTGGTCAGTTTCAATTGATTAGCCAGCAGTTGCGCGGCGGCTTGCTGGGCGGGGTCTTTGGCTGCGGCCAGAATGCGGGTAGAATTGCTAAGCGAAAAACGCCCGGCACCGCCGCTAAATCGGGCAGGGAAGGGGATTAGGTTGTATTCGTTGTCGGGCTGGGGCGGGGTCTGGGCCAGTGCCGACAGGGCTACAAAGAGGAAGACGAGCGTTTTGAGTGATTGGGTAAGCATCAGATGCGGTTTGGTCGTCGAACTATAGATTTTTGTCATCAATAAGCCATACCAGACGGTGATTACCAAATAAAGTCTCCCTCAGCCAACTGATAAATTTTCGCGAAAGCGACCAGAACGCTGCCTAACGTTGTAAATACTGCCTAATCGATCAGGCATATTTGCTTAACTGATTTTCTGTATCCTGCACGATGCGCTTTCTTGTTGGATTGTTGCTGGGTTGGGGGCTGTTGCTACCCGACGGGTGGGCGCAGGTAGATACGCTGCGGTCGCTCTCGCCCGACAGGCGGCTACTGGCTATTTGCCGGGAAACGCTGCGCTGGCATATCATGACTACCCATGCCCGTAACTCCTTCGCCGACTCGACAACCGCCATTCGCTGGCTCGACAGTGTGCGGACGCTGGCGTTGGAGCAACAGGACGAGCGGCTGTTTTGGTACGCCACGTTGCAGCAGTTTGTCAGTCGGGTTGTAGCCGAAAAGAGGCTGCACAAACCCATCACGATGCTCCGGGCCGCCGAGGGGCGTATGGCGCAGTGTCCGGTGCCAGCCGTGCGGGGAACCTACTACATATACTATGGCGAATGGCTGCTGCATCAGGGCAAACTGGAAGAGGCCCTGCGCTGGCTATTTCGAGCCAGAAACCTGTTTGAAGAAATTGGCTACGACCATATTCCCGAAGCGCACCAGTACTTGTCGACGCTGGGTAGCATCTACTACTCATTCAGCGACTACCGGCGGTCCGTGCAGTATTATGAACAGGCTCAGCGATACCCCAACCCCGGCCTGGCCGTCGATTACACGAATTGGAACACGTTGGGAATGGCGTATTTGCGGCTTGAGCAGTACAAACTGGCCGAGCAGGCCTTCCGGCAGGTGATTCGGCGGGCCAAAGCGGCTGGCGATACAGCTTACGAAGGAATTGGCTACGGTAATCTGGGCAATACACTCCGCCTGTCCGGCAAACCGCGTGAAGCCTTACCTTATCTCTACAAGGAAGTCGCCCTCAACTACCGGCGGGTGCCGGAGAGCGCGGCACAAACATCGCTATACATTGCTAAAGCCCTGCTGGCCCTCGACAGCACCGAGAAGGCCTGGCGCTACCTGGCCCACCCCAACCGGGCGCTGCTTGGGGTACGCTGGTCGAACTACCCACTTGACTACTTCGAGGTCATGGCGCTGTATTATCGCAAAATGGGCGATCTCGAACAGGGCGCACGCTTCATCGACTCGGCCGTTGTACTGAAAGATTCGATGCTCGCCGTTCGGACCAGTACCCTCCTGACCACTGCCGATAATACCCAGAAAGCGGAGAAGTACCTGAACAACCTGAGCCGAATCGAGACTGAAAAGCAATGGGGCATTACCACCCGGAATATCGTTATTCTGGCTTTGCTGTTGATTGGGGCACTGGTACTGTACGCCATCCGCCAAAAACAGCGGCGGCTGGAACAGGAACGTACCCTGCTGGCCGAGCAACGCCGACAAGCCGAAGCCGAATTGGCCCATGCACAGGTACAGTTGGTCCAGTATGTGCGTTCGCTCAGCGCGAAAAACCAGTTGGTCGAGCAAATGATGAACGAACTGGCCCTGGCCCGACAGCACTTGGCTGACCCACTGCCCAGCCAAAGCGACTCCATCCGTACGTTGCTTACTAGTGTTATCCTGACCGACAAAGACTGGCTACAGTTTCGCCAACTGTTCGAGCAGGCGCACCCTGGTTTTCTGCAACAGCTTCGGCAAACGTACGGTGAGCTTAGCCCCGCCGAGGTACGTTTGCTGACGCTGCTAAAGCTGGAAGTCCCAACCAAACAAATGGCGTTCATGCTCGGTGTTTCGCCCGACAGTATCCACAAATCGCGCTACCGGCTACGGAAAAAGCTCGGTTCGCTGGGCGATACGTATCTGCAAGGCCTGTTCGAAGCCTCCTGAGCGGTTTTGTCCAGATTTTGTCCAGACGCTGCCGTTGCGCCCCGCCAATGTACCTGCCAGCTTTGATCAGCTAATCAACACTGGTGTATGAACTTCGCTCGTTTTCCTAAACGCAATGCCTTTCGCTGGGTCGGAGCTGTTGGCCTGTGTCTTTTGCTGACCACCCTTACCCTGGCTCAGAACATTCGCTACGTAAATGCTTTGGCATCCTACGCTAACCCCGCCAGCGCTACATCGTGGGCTACGGCTACCAGTAATTTACAGGGAGCCATCAACTCGCTCTCGGCCACGGGTGGGCAGGTCTGGGTAGCCGATGGGGTCTACTTCCCAGTTCCTGCGCCTTCCTTTGACCGTAGCGTCAGCTTTACGCTTCTAAACGGTGTGGAACTGTATGGGGGCTTCCCCAATAACAATCCCGGCGCTACGATGAGCGACCGGCAACCCTTCAGGTGGCGAACGATCCTGTCGGGCGATATCGGTGCGATTGATGTGGTCGACAACAGCTACCATGTACTGACGGGCGTCGGCCTGAACAATACCGCCGTTCTCGACGGCTTTGCCATTGCTGGGGGCAGTGCTGACGGCCCCGGTACAGATCGCTTCGGTGGAGGGCTGTATATCCGTAACAGTAGCCCTATCGTGCGTAACTGTAGATTTCGGAACAACTCGGCCACATCGGGCGGTGGGCTCAATAACGATGACAAGAGCAATCCCCTGCTCATCAACTGTGCCTTTGAAAACAACCGGGCTGCCAACGTGGGTGGAGGCATGGCCAATACCGTCAGCAACGCTACCCTCATCAACTGCTCGTTTGTGAATAATACGGCTTCTGCGGGTGCAGGACTGGCCAACAACAGCAACAACGGCGGCAGTACGCAGCTTACCAATTGTACCTTTTGGGCCAACGTTGGGTTTGCGATTGGTGGTGCTATCTCCAACAGTGGTACCGTGGGCCTCTCCAACAGCATCCTGTGGAACAACAACCGGGGGGCCACTGCCATTGGTAATAGCGGCACGTTGGTGGCGACTTACTGCCTCATCGAGAATGGAGCTACTGGCTATACAGGCACCAATAACCTGACGGCCACCGTCAGCCCCTTCGCCAGCACCTCAGGCGTGGCCCTGAATGGTTGCTCGCTCGCCGTCAACGCCGCCAACCCTGCCAGCACAACGGTCAACAGCCCACCCTACTCGGCCACAGCCCTGCCCACCACCGACCTGCTGGGTAACCCACGCTTCTCCGACGGACGAATCGACATGGGGGCTATCGAATACCAGGGGCCATCGGTGGTCATCACTAGCCAGCCATCGGGCGTGTTGGCGGCCTGCCAGGGTACCACCGTTACGGCTGCCGTGAGCGTGTCGGGTGTGGGGCCGTTTGCCTACCAATGGTTTCGCAACGGTACTGTGGTATCGGGGGCCACATCGGCCACGCTTAGCGTGCCCAATGCCCAAAGCACCGCGTCTGGTACGTACTCGCTTTCGGTGACGGGGGCGTGTCTAAGCGTGACCACCATACCCATAAACGTATTGGTAAACCCCTTCAGCCGCCTGTACATAAAGCCCGGCGGCACGGGCAACGGCAGTAGCTGGAACACCGCTCTGAGTGACTTGCAGGTGGGCATCAATGCCAGTTGCCCCAACGGGCAGGTGTGGGTGGCCGCCGGTACGTACCGACCCACATCGGGCCATGACCGAACGGCCAGTTTCTCGCTGCGGAATCAGGTGAGTTTGTTGGGTGGTTTTGTCGGCACCGAAACGCTGCTTAGTCAGCGCCCCCCCGTCAACCCGGTAAACGCTCAGCCCAGCAGTAGTACCCTCAGCGGCGAGATTGGCGACCCCAATAGCCTCACCGACAACAGCTATAATGTTGTGCGCAACAACACCGACTGGTTGGACAACACGGCAGTGCTCGATGGTTTCGTGATTACAAGCGGCAATGGCAGCAGCGACACCGACTTTATTGGGGGCGGTGGTATGTATAATTTAGTCAGCAATCCAGTAGTCCAGAATTGCCTCTTTGCCAACAACATAAGCAACCTCGGTGGGGGACTGTACAACAGTAGTGCCAACCCCGTGTTGACCAATTGTCTATTCCGCGCCAACCGGGCTACCAAAGCGGCCTACGGTGGGGGGGGGATATACAACTACGGCGGCAATCAGGCCACGATGACTAATTGCGTATTTCTCAGCAACACAGCCGTTGGTGGGGGCGGAGGGGTATACAACACGCTCGGCAGCTCGCAATGCGTAGGTTGTTGGCTACAGGACAATCAGGCAGCCGAGGGAGGTGGCTTTTACCAGTATGGGGTACCCACAACCAAGTTTGTCAACAGTGTTTTTCTGAACAATCGGGCTACGTCAAATGGCGGAGCTATCTACAATCAATATGGACAGATACAACTGATCAACAGCACGTTTCTGAGCAACTCGGCCACAGTGGGTCGCTGGTTGTCGAACACATCGGAAGGAGACAGCAACGGGCAGGCGCTGGTTGTTAACTGCCTCATCTGGGGCCATGCTCCGGGATCAGTGTATGTCTCCGATGCAACGTCGACGATCACATCGAGCTACTGTCTGTTCGATCCGTCAACGAATGGGCTAAACAGTCCCACGAACCTAACGGCCGTCGGTTCGCCTTTTGCCAGCACCGGCAGCGTCGTACTATCGGCCAATTCGCCAGCCATCAACGCCGGCAACCCCGCCAGTGTCACAACAAATGACGGCCTCTATTCGGCCACAAGCCTGCCGCCTACCGATTTTCTGGGCAACCCCCGCATCGTCAGTGGGCAGGTCGACATCGGGGCCATCGAGTACCAGCAGGTGATCGCGTTTACGGTGAAAACAGGCAGTTGGGACGACCCCACGGTGTGGTCGGTCAATCGTGTACCCACGGCTGCCGATGCTGTCGAACTGCGCCATATGGTTAGTTTACCGCCCAGTTATACCGCCCAGGCGGGCAGTTTGCGCTACAAAGCCACCGGTCGGTTGAAGACCAGCGCCGAAAGTTTGCTACGGATTGGCTTATGATAAATGGTCTGTTAAATCATATCAGCTACCATCCGGCCGGTTTGCATGGCGGCGTTGAGCGATGGGTACGTGGTCCGGTCGCCGCACTGGTACAGATGATTGCTCAGTTGCAGCGTGGGGCGGGTAGCTTCCGGGCCATAAGCGGGAAGGGCCTGCGGCAAGTGGTAGGTACGTAGGTGACGCCACCCCTGCACCGACTCGCCGTACCAACTGGTCAGTTCGGTTTTGATCTGCTTCGCCAACGCGGCCGCATCTACTTGCTCCAGTCCCTGCGTACTCACTGAAATCAGCAGTTGGTCAGCGGGGGCATAGGCGGGCGAAATATCGGTCATCACCGCGATGTTATGTACCGACGACGATCGCCGGGTGTTGAGCACCAGCAGTTTGTCGGCCGCAAGACTGTCGGGGCGTGTGCTGGCTGGGGCCGCGAAGTAGGTGCAGGTCGTATGGTTGAACGCCGTTGGCGCAGGTGGGTTTTGCCCCTGAAGCCGGGCCGCCGCTGTTGCATCGACCGCCATGACAACAGTGGCTGCCGTGAGGTGTTCGCCCGATGCGAGGTGCACGGTGTTGCCATTGACCCGCGCCACAGGTACGTTGAGCCGGATGCTGTCGGCGGGCAGGCGCCCGGCGAGCTGGGCCGGAATCTGCCCGATGCCCAGGGCGGGAATGGCCGCGTCGCCGAGAAAAAAGTTTTTAAAGCAGAACTCAAAGAAATTGCTCGACGTGGTCAGGTCATCTTCCAGAAAAACGCCCCCGAAAAAGGGCCGGAAGAAACGCTCGATGATCTGTTCCGAGAAGCCATAATCGCGCAGGTACGTTGCCGTGGAGGTGGCGGTCTGCCCGAACAGCTCGTCGCTCGACATCCCCTGCACGTGCCGGATCAGCTCCACGATCCGCAGCTTGTCGGCCAGCGTACCGATGGGCGAGGTCAGCGTCTGAACGATGCTCAGAGGCTCGGTAAACGGGTTGAGCAGGGTCATCCAGCGTTCGCCCGCGCCGCCTTCGTCGTGGTGGATACGGGCCCCCGACCGGAACCGGCGCAGGTCGAGCGCGGCGTAGTTAAGCAGGCGCTGAGCTTCGGGGTAAGCCGTCAGCAAAATCTGAAAACCCCGGTCGAGCCGGAAGCCCTCGACCAGATCGGTGCGGACCCGGCCGCCCACGCCATCGCTGGCTTCGAGCACCAGCACATCGCGGCCCCGCTGATGCAGGTAGTTGGCGCAGGTCAGGCCGGCAACCCCGGCCCCAATAATCACAATCGGCATTCGTGTAGGGTAATGATGCGTGTAGGGGTATCGTTTAGCGACAAAAAAACGGATTGTTTGGCGAGGGGCCAAACTTGCTGAACCAACAACCCCAAACTAGGGTACTACTCGTAGCAATGCAGTGATCGGACAAGGTCGGCGATCTATCGCTGATCAAACATCATTTTTTTGTGATAAATTGACTTTATCTAAGTTAACAAAAAAATAAAACGCTGTTAGTCAGTGATTTGTGTTTTTATAGTTGACAATTATTCTTAGAGGTGTCATTTTTGGCATCAGCACACCTGCCACTCATGCGTCTACTCATGCTCGATAATGCCGATTCATTCACCTACACGCTGGTCGATTACCTGCGGCAGGTGGGGGCTGAATGCGTGGTACGCCGCAACACGCAACCGCTGGATACGCTGCTAACCGACATCTACGACGCCGTGGTGCTGTCGCCGGGGCCGGGCACACCCGCCGAGGCCGGTTGCCTGATGGAGGTGGTGCGGCATTATCACAACCGTTTGCCCCTCTTAGGCGTTTGTTTAGGCATGCAGGCTATCGGGCAGTTTTTCGGGGCGACACTCGGCCGCAGTCCGCGCCCCGTTCATGGGAAGGTATCGGCCATTGAGGTCGACACCACCGACCCCTTGTTTCGCGGGTTGCCGCCGCGGATTAACGTGACGCGGTATCATTCGCTGGCGCTGACCGACGTGCCCGCGCCCTTGCGCATCACGGCCACGACGCCCGGCGGCGAGGTGATGGCGATCCGGCACCGGACGCTTCCCGTTGGGGGCGTGCAGTTTCATCCCGAAGCTGTCCTGACGGAGGGCGGCCTGACTATGCTCCACAACTTTATCACGACAAAACCGACCACCTTATGACGACTGTGCACCACGAAGGCGAATTCCACTACATCGATGAAGGACAAGGCGATTGCCTGCTGTTGCTGCATGGGTTGTTTGGCGCGCTGAGCAACTGGGACGACGTGATCGAGACGTTCTCCCGACAGTACCGGGTGGTCATTCCGGTGTTGCCGATCTACGACATGCCCATGCGCGAAGCGAGCCTCGACGGGTTGGTGGCGTTTGTGGAGCGGTTCGTGGCGTTCCGTGGGCTCAGCAACCTGACCCTGCTGGGCAACTCGCTGGGTGGGCACGTGGGCCTGCTCTATACCTTCAAACACCCCGACGAAGTGCTTCGGCTGGTGCTGACGGGCAGTTCGGGGCTGTTTGAGAATGGCATGGGAGGCTCGTTTCCCAAGCGCGGCAGCTACGATTTCGTGGCCGAGCGCGTGGCCTACACCTTCTACGACCCCAAGGTCGCCAGCAAAGAACTGATCGACGAGGTGTTTGAGGTCACCAGCAGCATTCCGAAGTGCATGAACATCGTGCAGATTGCCAAGTCGGCGCAGCGGACAAATCTGGCCAACGATTTACACCTTATCACGGTACCGACGTTATTGGTATGGGGTTTGAATGATACCATTACACCGCCGCACGTGGCCCATGAGTTCGAACGGCTCATTGCGGACACGGAACTGCACTTCATCGACAAATGTGGGCACGCCCCCATGATGGAACACCCCAAACGCTTCAACGCCCTGCTGACCCAGTGGCTCCAGAAGCACCCGATAGGGATGGAAGCCGTTGGTCGGTAGGCACCGGGCCAATCACCAACTTTTCCAAACTATCAAAAAAACTTCTTAGTTTTCCCGACAAGCGCGTTATACCCCTTTTGGACTATGTTGGCTGCCGAATTGATCGATCCCATGATACCTGCTCTCAAGCCGGGCGACACCGTTGCCGATGCGCTCGATTGGATGCAGGAACATCACTTAACGCAACTAGCCGTCGTTGACATCAACCAGTATCTGGGTATTGTCAGCGAAGACTTGTTGCTCAACCTTCCCGACGATCAGCGGCCCATTGCCGACGTGATGCGACTGGCTGAGGGTGTTTTTGTGCTGGAAAACCAGCACCTGCTGGAGATGATTGCCCAGATCAACGAGCACCGGCTCGATGTGCTGGCCGTGCTCAATACGGCCAGTGAGTTTATGGGCACGGCCAGCGCGGCCGAGTTGCTGCGGCAGTTTGCCCGGGATCTGGCCATTCAGGAAGCCGGGGCTATCCTGGTGCTGGCGCTCGACGAACAGGACTACTCGATGGCCGAGATCAGCCGGTTGGTCGAGTCGAACAACGTCAAGATCGTGAGCAGCTACTACAGCAGTGCCGCCTACGGGATGGTTGATAAGTCGCGGCTGACGCTGAAACTGAATCGGCGCGATATCACGGCCGTGGTCTCGACGCTGGAACGCTTTGGCTACACCATTGATGCGGCCTTTGCCAGCGCCCCCATCGATAGTATTGATCAGGAACGCCTCGACGCGCTTCTCCGCTATTTGAATACGTAAAAAATTAAAAGTCCAAGGTTCAAGGTCCAACGTTCAAGGATGTCGCTGCCGCGCAGACTGCCTTTGAACATTGGACCTTGAACCTTGGACTCATCCCATGAAGATTGCCATTCACGGACGTACTTTTTCGGAGCAGACCCGCCCGTTTGTGCAGTCGATGTTCGACACACTGTCGGCGCGGGGTGCCGAAGTGCAACTGTCGGCCAGTTATCGCCAGTATATTGACGAGGCGGGTATCGCACATAACAGCGA
The DNA here is from genome assembly GCF_000331105.1 of Fibrella aestuarina BUZ 2. Lineage (NCBI taxonomy): Bacteria > Pseudomonadati > Bacteroidota > Cytophagia > Cytophagales > Spirosomataceae > Fibrella > Fibrella aestuarina. Next base: position 3,878,262 of record NC_020054.1, read on the forward strand.
GCTGACCTATAAAACCACGGCCGACATCTTCGACGCTGACTTTGCCTTTAGCCTCGGCGGCGATGGTACCCTACTCGACGTGGTGTCGCAGGTGGGACCCCGCGAAATCCCGATTGTGGGCATCAATATCGGGCGGCTGGGCTTCCTGGCGACGGTCTCGCCCGGTGGCATTCAGTACATGCTCCATGCCCTCATTCACAAGAAATACACCATCGATGAGCGATCGCTGGTGAGCGTGCAGTCGGAAGCCGATATCTTCGATGGCATTCCCTTCGGGCTGAACGACTTCACCATCACACGTACCCAGAGCTCGTCGATGATCACGGTGCATACGTACCTGGACGGCGAATTTCTGAATTCGTACTGGGCCGACGGGATCATCATCTCGACACCCAGCGGCTCCACGGGCTACTCGCTCAGCTGCGGCGGGCCGGTGTTACTGCCGCACACCAACAACTTCATTATCACGCCCATCAGCCCGCACAACCTGAACGTGCGCCCGATGGTGATCATGGACACCTGCAAACTCTCGTTTGAGGTAGAGAGCCGGAGCGGAAATTTTCTGGTGGCGCTGGATTCCCGCTCCAAGACGGTCGATGTGGCAACAAAATTGCACGTGCAACGGGAGTCGTTTTCGGCAAAACTGGTCAAGTTGAACGACGATAATTTCCTCAATACGCTCCGCAGCAAATTGAACTGGGGCTTCGACGTGCGCAACTGAACGAAAATAGAAAAGCACGTCAGCGGCCAATAAATTGCATTTAACGCCGTTTTCAAAGCAAACCGCCACTCGTGGTGGTTCATATCGTAATCAACTCCATGACCTATAGACATATCATTACGTTGGGGATTCTGTCGGCGCTGCTGGTAGGCGGAAGCAGACACGAGGGGTACGCGCAGTACCGGCAGAATTCCCGCTTTCTTCCTTATTCCTACGTTGCCTTTGGCGGTGGCACGTCGACCTACTTTGGCGACCTGGCGGGCTACAGTCAGCCCATCAAAACGCTGTTTACGCTGCCGCGCTGGAACGTTGGGTTATCATACAACCGGCAGTTTACGCCGCATTTCGGTGCGAGGGCTTCGTTTACTTGGGCGCGCATCACGGGCGACGACTACACATTCACTAAGAATGACCCGGTCAAATACGCCGCGCAGTATGCCCGGAACCTCCACTTCCGCAACGACCTGAAGGAGTTTGCGCTCATAGGGAATTACGATTTCATTGCCAGTGGTCGCACGCCCCGCGAACGGCCCAAAGTAACACCCTACGCGCTGTTTGGCGTGGCGCTGGTGGCGCATAACCCCAAAGCGCTGACGAGCCTGACGAGCGTAAGCGGCGAAACGCCCGATCGCAGCAACCAGCAGTGGGTAGCCCTGCAACCGTTAGGCACCGAGGGGCAGGGGCAACCCGGTTACGCCAAGCCTTACTCGCTCGTGACGATCTCAATTCCCGTTGGGCTTGGTGTACGGTATGCCCTGAACGAGTCGTTCAACATTGCGGCCGAGGTGCGGATCACCCCGACCTTCTCGGATTACCTGGATGATGTGGGCGGCCCTTACCCCAACCCAGCCGACCTGACGACACCGTTGGCGCAGGAGTTTTCCAACCGGGCGTTTATCAATGACCCTGCCACGGGGCTGGCCATTAAGGAACGATTTGCGGCCCGCACGGGCGACGATCGATTGAATGGAATCAACCAGATTGCCGGAGCTGGCATCGATCCGGCGGCGCTCACCGAGCGAGGTGGCGGAAGCCGAATTCCGATTCGGGACTCTTATTTACTGACGAGCTTCCAGATTCAGTATATTATCCCGACAAAGATCAAGTGTCCGCCTATTCGCTAACGTGTGCGACTACGTATGAAACTACCCATAGCCCGGCTTCTTGCAGTCGGGCTTTTTCTCAGCCCTTTGTTGGGTATCAGCCAGAAAGTCGAGATTGGCGGGGGCATAGGGGCCATGCTCTACAAAGGTGACGTGTCGCCCACGCTCGATCCGCAGTTTGCCCGGCTGGGTGGCTCTCTCTTTTTTCGATATCACCCCAGTCAGGCGTTTGCCGTGCGGGCGCAGGTGATGGTTGGGCGCATCGTTGGGGCTGATAGCCTGTCGCGGGATGTCTTCCAACAGTCACGGGGGGCAGCGTTTCGGAATACGATCCGGGAGGCGGCCCTCACCGCCGAGTACAAATTCCGGAATTATACGCCCCTTCGGAATGTGAAAAACTGGACGCCCTATGTATTTGGCGGCGTCGCTGTGTTTGGGCACGGGCTGCGGCTACCCGGCGAAAAACCAATCGGTATCGCCTTTCCGCTGGGCGTAGGCATCAAGTACGAAATAGCCCGACCATGGAGCATCGGGGCTGAATTTGGCACCCGGTTTACGACGTCCGATTCACTCGACGGACTGGCCAATCCTACGGCCAGCACGCCCCGGCTGTCGCAGAGCGACCCCGATCGGAAAGATCACTACACCTTTGTGGCCTTGACGTTGAGCTACACCTTTTACCGGGTTTTCTGCCCGCCGGGTAGCCTGTAGGTGCGTGGGGTATGGGCGTAAGCCCTTATTTTTGGCAAAAAACCGACTGCGTCAATTTGTCAACTCTATCATCGCCCCGCTGGGTAGCCCGGATTGCCAGTCTGTCGCTGGCGTTTGTGCTGGGCGGCATCAACATCGCATCGTCGCAGGTACCGGCTACGCCCCTTCCTGAGCCAACCCCTTACGAATGGTGCCAGCAGTTCAACGCCCTGTATGTGCAGATTCGCGAGGAAAGCATCAGCCCCGATTCGGCGCGGGCGATGTTTAGCCAGATCATGCGCGGGCTTCGGGCTGGGTACGTGACCAACGTCGATTACCCGTCGGATACGACTTCCAGCGCCGGGCGTGAGCGCGTTGCCCTTTATTTTCCATTGCGCGGCTACTCCCCGACGGCCATTGGCGGCTCGCACGGTGAGGGTTACCGCGCCAAGGGGTTCGATTTGTTCGATTATACCGTGCGCGGGAGCCACCCGGCGCAGGACATTTTTATCCGCGATATTAATCAGGATTCGGTCGACGACCGGGATGGGAAGCCTGTCGACGTGCTGGCGATGAGCGAAGGGCTGGTGCTGGCGATTGAAACCGGCTGGACGCCCGGCCAGGAATACCGGGGTGGCAACTGGATCTGGGTGTATGATCCCGTGCGGAATGGCCTGTTTTACTACGCGCACAACCGGGTGGTGAACGTCACGATGGGCGACTGGGTACGTGCCGGTCAGAAGATCGCCGAGGTGGGCCGAACCGGCCTGAACGCCTATAAAGCCCGCTCTCCAACGCACCTGCACCTGATGTACCTGCAAGTGCAGCCCAACGGCCTGCCGCTGCCACGGAATACCTACGACTGGCTGCTGAGCGCCAAACGCTAGGGGCGTAACTTGTTGGTGACTAGTTACTTACTCGCAAGAACTATCGCTTTTGGCGTTTCTGACAAGTTGTTAGACAAGGCATTGCTCAGGCCTAGTCGAAGGCCTATGCGTCAGCAATGGGCCCAAAGATTACGTTACGCACCAACCTGAACCGGTGCCAATTGCGCGTACTCGGTGTCGGTAAACAGCCGTGACCGGATCAGAAAGCGGATGCCTAGCGGAATTTCGAGCGAAAAACTAGCCCCCCGCCCCGGCGTCACGTCGACGGTCAGGTGGGTGTGTTTCCAATAGTCGAACTGATCCTCGGCCATCCAGAAGTCGCAGCCCTCGACCTGGCCCAGCAACACGTCGGTAGCGCCAATGATAAACTCGCCGCTGGCATAGCACATGGGCGACGACCCATCGCAGCACCCGCCACTCTGGTGGAACATCAGCGGCCCGTATTGCGCCTGAAGGGTGTGAATAATGGCGGCCGCGGCGGGCGTTACAGCGACGCGGGCGAGGAGCTGAGGAGGCATAACAGAGGTCGGGATGTTAGGTACGTTGGTGGGCAGCCGACCCGGCGGGACTGCAAAGGAGCCCGCTTCCCGGTCAAACTGCCCATGCCCGTCGGATCAGAAGAAGCCCAGCTTGCTTTTGCTGTATGAGATCAGCAGGTTCTTGGTCTGCCGGTAGTGGTTGAGCATCATGTGGTGGTTCTCACGCCCAAAGCCCGACTTTTTGTAGCCGCCAAAGGGCGCGTGCGCCGGATACTGGTGATAGCAGTTGACCCACACGCGGCCTGCCTGAATCTGCCGGGGAATCTGATACAGCTCGTGCGCATCGCGCGACCAGAAGCCGGCACCGAGGCCGTACAGCGTATCGTTGGCCACGGCGAGTGCCTCGTCGGCATCTTTGAAGGTCGTGACCGACACCACCGGGCCGAAAATCTCTTCCTGGAAAACGCGCATCTTGTTGTTCCCTTTGAAGATTGTCGGCTTGATGTAGTAACCGGCATCCAGCCCGTCGCCGATCAGGCCCGCGGGGCCACCACCCGTCAGCACTTCGGCACCTTCCTGCTTTCCGATGTCGATATACGACAGGATTTTCTCGAACTGATCGTTGCTCGCCTGAGCGCCCATCATGGTTTCGGGGTCGAGTGGGTGCCCCAGTTTGATGGCTTCGGTGCGCTGAATGACCCGCTCGATAAACCGGTCATACACCCGCTCGTGCACCAGCATCCGCGACGGACAGGTGCAGACTTCCCCCTGATTGAGCGCAAACATGACGGCCCCTTCCACGCATTTGTCGAAGAACTCGTCGTCCGCATCGCCCACCGATTCCATGAAGATATTGGGTGATTTACCGCCTAATTCCATCGTGACGGGGATCAGGTTTTCCGAGGCATACTGCATGATCAGGCGGCCGGTCGTGGTTTCACCTGTGAACGCCACTTTGGCAATTCGCTTCGATTGGGCCAGCGGCTTACCGGCTTCGGGGCCAAAGCCATTCACAATGTTGACAACCCCCGGCGGAATGAGGCCTTCGAGCAGTTCCATCAGCACCAGAATGGAGGTTGGGGTTTGTTCGGCGGGTTTCATCACCACGCAGCAGCCCGCCGCCAGTGCAGGAGCGAGCTTCCAGGTCGCCATCAGCAGCGGAAAATTCCAAGGAATGATCTGTCCTACTACGCCAATCGGTTCCTTGATAATCATGGAAACCGTGGTGGCGTCGAGTTCGGAGACCGAGCCTTCTTCGGCCCGGATGACACCCGCAAAGTACCGGAAATGATCCACACAGAGCGGAATATCGGCCGCCAGCGTTTCGCGGACGGCTTTTCCGTTCTCGACGGTTTCGACGCGGGCCAGCAACTCCAGGTTTTTCTCGATCACATCGGCAATCTTAAGCAGGAGGTTGCTGCGTTCGGTCGCTGAGGTGTGCGACCAGCTCGCAAAGGCCTTGTGGGCGGCGTCGAGAGCCAGGTCAATATCTGCCGCTTTCGACCGGGGAACACGGGCAATCAGGCTATTATCAACGGGCGACATGTTGGTGAAATACTCGCCATCAACTGGAGCGACCCACTTGCCACCGATGAAGTTTTCATACTGCGACTTGAATTCGGGACGAGGCAGGATTTTGCTGGGGGCTTCTTGGACTTCCATTGGTTAGTCAGTCGGTTAGATTGGAATCGTCACAAAGTTTGCCCGTATTGTTCAAGGTTTTGGTGAGCGATTGTCTCATGTCATTGAACAATCCTATCAACGTTGAGCGAATTGTATCTATCCTGCCACCAGAGGCTTTAGCTTCGCCGTTACAAGTGTGGATATGTATTTAGCCAGAAAAAGTTGGCTATATTTCGTAAGCCACAGGACCGCCGGGCGCGTAGCAGGCTCCCGCTGGTTAGGATAAATACTGTCTGAGAATCGACATGGAACGAATGCAGGCTCGCCCTTTTGATATTAGCCGTCACCTGACCGCGCGGCGGCTGGAGCAGGAAGTAGAGAACCGAACGGCCTATACAATCGATGCCGCTGAGCTAAACATTTACGAAACGCAGCACGTGGCCGAGAAGGTAGAACTGACGTTCAACAGCCCCGTATTGGCCAGTATGATCCGGGGGAAAAAGGTGATGCACCTGCCACATGCCCCCTCGTTTGAGTTCTTGCCGGGTGAATCAGTCATTGTGCCGAGTCAGGAAACGATGTGCATCGATTTTCCGGAAGCACAAACCGAAAACCCAACCCAATGCCTGGCGCTGGCGATCGACGTGGATCGGGTTCGGCAAGTAACGAACTTGCTCAACGAGCGCATGCCCCTGATCGACAGCGCAGCAGGCTGGCAGTTTGGCCAGACCAATTTCTTTCTCACCAACGATGAGCCAATCTATCAACTGATTGCCCGCCTCATTCACGTCTTCACGGAAGACAACCGCGCTAAAGATATTATCGCCAACCTGGTGTTGCAGGAGCTACTGGTGCGGCTGATGCAAACGCAGGCCCGTACCCTGCTGCTCAGCCCCAATACGGCTTATCTGAACATCAACCGGCTGGCTCACGTGGCGCAGTACATCGCCAAAAACCTGCACCGTAACCTGCCTATCAAGGAGTTGGCCGATGAGGCCTGCATGAGCGAACCGACTTTTTACCGCACGTTCAAACAGACCTTTGGCCTGACGCCCGTTGATTACATCAACCAGCAGCGGCTCGATCTGTCGGCCCGGTTGCTCCGAACCACCGCTTATGGCCTGGCCGACATCAGCTTGCAAAGTGGTTTCAATAACCTGACCTATTTCATGCGGCTGTTTCGCCGGAAAACCGGGTTGTCGCCCACCGAATACAGACGACAGGTACGTTAGAAGGCCGCGTCGATGGCCTCGCCCCAGTCTTTGTCCATCTCCTGAAAGCGCAGCAGCACCCGCTCCATGAAGAGCGGCGATAACAGCGTTTCGACCTCATCGGGTCCACTGACATCGAATTCGGCCACTTTATAGGTCTGCTCGTAGGGGCCCGCCTCAATCTTGATGATGTACTTACTATTCCAGCTATACAGGCCAATTTTTGCCTGCGGGTGAGGTATGTCTTTCAGGTAACGCATGGTAAAAAAGGAACCGACGGGTCGAGTGTTCGAGCGCGGGTTCGTCGGTCAAAAGTAAGCAGGCCATGGCTGCCAACCAGTGTATTAGCTGTTTTCGTGATACGTCAAGTTAGGCGTAACGATGAGCTAATAAAAGTATTGTTAAAAGGGAGTAAAAAATAGTAATTTTCCTCACTTAGTAAGTAGCCGATGGGCCTGTGCCGCAAAAGGGGACGATAAGCCCGTATTTGTAACCAAGGGTATATTATCATTCTTTTAAAAAGCCGCCACTCGTGCCTGCTCAATAGTGCATTGCCTGACTTTTGTACCGTTAACCAAACTACGTATAATGACCTGTTTTTATCGGTTTATCCCGGCGGTCTCCTCAACCGCGAGGGTAGGAATGTGGCTGGGCCTGCTGGCTGCCACCGCGATGCCCCCGCAGGTACGGGGCAATGGACTTCATCCGAACGAACCCGCTGATCTGACCATCCACCGAGCGCAAACCAACGCCGAGATAACCATTACCGGCCGTGTGACGGATGCAACGACCAACGAGGCCCTAGCCGGCTGCTCGGTGGTGCTGAAAGGGACCCAACGGGGCGCCACTACCGACGCCAACGGAAATTACCGGATTGCTGTCCCCAACGAAGAAGCTGTGCTGGTGATCGGCTTTATCGGCTTCGTATCGCAGGAAGAGCGCGTCGGGAACCGAACGACCATCAACATCGCCCTGAAACCAGCCACCGCCGACCTGTCGCAGGTGGTGGTAATTGGCTACGGCACCACAACCAAGAAAGACGCGACGGGTGCCCTGAAAACGGTAAAAAGTACCGACTTCAATCGGGGTATCATCAACACCCCCGAGCAACTGTTGCAGGGTAAGGTCGCTGGTGTCAACGTGACCTCGGCGAGCGGTGAACCGGGTGGCCGCCAGAGCATTACGGTGCGTGGGCCGGGCGGGGTCCGTACCGGCAGTACACCCCTATTCGTGCTCGACGGGATTCCGCTCGACAATTCGAGCACGGGGGGCGCTACCAATCCGCTCACCTTCCTGAACCCGCAGGATATCGAAGCCATCGACGTACTGAAAGACGCGTCGGCGACGGCTATCTACGGGGCGCGGGGCGCCAACGGCGTCATTCTGATTACGACGAAAAAAGGCAAGGCCGGAGCATCTAACCTGACACTGTCGGCCAACATCGGGCTGTCGAGCATGGCGCGGCCCATTGCGCTGTTTGGCCCCGACGAATACCGGCGGCAGGTAGCGGCGGTAGGGGGTGTGGTCGACGACCAGAAAGCCTCGACCGACTGGCAGCGTGAAATTTCGCGGCAGGCAACCACGCAGGATTATAACCTGGCATTTAGCGGCGGTGCCGAACGGCTAACCTACTACGGCTCAGTCGGCGTACAGAACCAGGAAGGTATCCTCAAAAACAGTAAGCTGAATCGCTACACGGGCCGTTTCAACGCCTCGCAGAAATTTCTGGACGATCGGCTCGTGCTCGACGTTAACCTAACCGCCTCGCAGACCGTCAACGAACGCCCCCCCATCGAGGGTGTTATCGGGGCGGCGTTGTCGGCCAACCCAACGTACCCAGCCTACGACGCCAAAGGCGCACCGGCAGGGTATCAGGCGTTCACCAACCCGCTGATTACCCTGGCGTTGCAGAAAGATATCACGACTACCAACCGGGTGGTGGCCAGCGTATCGCCGTCGTTCAAAATCACCAAAGACCTGGTGTACAAGCTGAACCTGGGCGTCGACAATGCCACCTCGACCCGCGACCTGCAATCGCTGGCCAATCTGGTGCCGCAGCAGGACGGTCGCCTCGAGACCACGTACCGCACCAACCGCAACGTGCTGATCGAGAACTACTTCACCTACACCAAAGGCTGGGCCGACCACAACCTGACGGCGCTAGTGGGGCATTCGTTCCAGAAGTTTTTTGTGCAGGAGCGCATCTGGAGCATCAACAAATTCCCGATTTCGCCCATCGAGCCGATTTACAACCCCAGCCTTGGTCAGGACCTGACGCTCGCCAACAACCGGCCGGGTGGGTTTGCGCTGGAAAATGAACTGCAATCGTTTTTCTCACGGGTCAATTATCAATATAAAGGCCGGTATCTGCTCACCGCGACGGTGCGGGCCGATGGATCGAGCAAATTCGGGGCGAACAACAAATACGGGGTGTTCCCGTCGTTTTCGGCCGGTTGGCGCTTGTCGGAAGAGCGGTTTCTGCAATCGGGGCCTTTCTCTGACCTGAAACTGCGGGCCGGTTGGGGACAGACGGGCAACCAGGAAATCCCATCGAAGATTACACAGGCGCTGTTTACCTCCAATGTATCGAACACGACCAGCTACCCGCTCGACGGCTCGACCAATTACCCGGCTGGTACCACCTACACCCGGCTGGCCAACCCGGACATCCAATGGGAAGTATCGACGCAGACCGACGTTGGCCTCGATTTTGGCCTGCTGAAAGGCGCCTTGACGGGTTCGGTCGATTATTTCCGGAAAGTGTCGGGCAAAATTCTGCTGGAGGTCATCCCCGCCGACCCGATTCAGCCCGCCGCCACGTACTGGACCAACGTACCTGACATGACCATTACCAACCAGGGCGTTGAACTGGACCTGAACTACCGGTACGTAAGCCAGCGCGGTCTTCGCTTCGATCTGGGTGGTAACGTTACCTTTATCAAGAACGAAGTGAAAAATTCCCCGTACACGGTCATCACGTCGGGGTCGGCGTCGGGTGCGGGGCTGACGTCGGCCACTGTAAACGGCTACGTCAACGGGCAGCCGATCGGGACGTTCTTCCTGCGTGAGTACATCGGCATCGACGAGAAAGGGGTGAGCAAATACAGCGATATCGACGGCGATGGCATCGGTGGTACCGACAAAGACCGGATTGCGGCGGGGAGCGCCCTGCCCACCCGGCAGTACAACATCAATGCGAGCGTGGGTTACAAGGGCTTCGACCTGACGGCCAACTTCAACGGCGTATCGGGCAACAAGATTTACGACAACACGGCCAATGCCTATTTCTACAAAGCGCGGCTGGTGAAAGGCTTGAATGGTCCCGCTGAAGCGCTGGGCGAGCCCAACGAGTCGATCAACAACTCGGCGCCGGTGTCGACGCGCTTCCTGAAAGATGGCTCGTTTTTCCGGCTCAACAACCTTTCGCTGGGCTACAACCTCGACCCGAAGCTGATCGGTATGAAAGGCTGGATTCAGAACATCCGGCTGTCGGCCACGGGACAAAACCTGTTCGTGATCACGAAATACAACGGTTACGACCCCGAGGTCAACACCGATCGGACCGTCAACGGGATTTCGTCGTATGGGATCGATTACCTGAGCTATCCCAAAGCGCGTTCGTTCATCTTCGGCCTGAATCTCACGTTTTAGTCTGTCAACGCGCCACGTAGGTTCGTTCACTGACGTACCTGCCAACTCAGCAACGTACCTACGCCGGCTTTTCCTCATACACACATGAAAAAGTATCTGATTCTTTCGCTCACCTTCGTCGGCCTGCTGATCCTGAACGGGTGCACCGACCTGACGGAAAATGTGCTCGACGAAGCGTCGGTGGCCGGCCTGACCGACAAGCAGGCCGCCGATGGCAACATTGCGCCGGTGTATGCCCGCCTGCCTGACCTCTTCCTGCATACCAACTACTTCGCCATTCAGGAAATCTCGTCGGACGAGGCCATTCTGCCGTATCGCGGCGGCACCGACTGGGGCGACAACGGGATCTACATGGCGCTCCATCAGCACACGTCGACCAGCACAGACCCCAACATCCGGAGCACCTGGCTGCTGCTGGCGCAGGGTATCTCGCGCTCGATCACGGCGCTCAATACGCTGCCCAATATCAACGACGGCAACGTGAAGGTCTACATGGCCGAGGCGCGGGGCATGCGGGCTTACTACAACATGCTGATGCTCGACCTGTTTGGGCTGGCATTCGGGAAAGATGATCCGCAGGGCACGTCACAGATCCTGCGGGGCGAACAGGCGCTGGACTACGTCAAAAGTGAGTTTCTGGCCGTGGAGCCCGATCTGCTCACAACGGTCGGCCCCGGCCGGCTGACGAAAGGGGCCGTTTGGGGCTTGCTGGCCCGCCTGTACCTGAACGCCGCCGTCTACCGCGATCGGTATGCCGCCACCATCAACTTCAAGGCCGAGGATATGGATAAGGTGATCGAATACACCGATAAAATCATCAATTCGGGGCAGTATCAGTTGTCGAAAGACTATTTCTCGGTGTTCAATTCAGACAACCACGATAACAAAGAGTTGATTTTCGCCGTCGATCAGCGCGCCGAACTGAACGGACATAACCGCCTGGCTTATTTCTCGATTTCGGGCGACCAGTTTCCGCTGCCTGCTTTCCCGGCCGCCAACGGTACCGATGGCCCGTCGATCACGCCCGATTTTTACCAGAGCTGGGCAACGGCCTACGCCCCGCAGGACCCCACGGTCGACCCGCGCTTTTTCAAGCAAAACTGGACAATCCCTGCCGACTCCTGCATTGCTGAAGCCAATTTTAACATGAACCGGGGTATTCTGCGCGGGCAACAATACGGCTTGCTTCGGGTCAATGGGGCGTTTGTGCGTTGTGGGGCCAACTACCGCGTGGGCAAGCTCTTCCACGTGACCCGCAACCGGCCGACGCTGCCCGTTACGTTTACCGAACAAGTGGATTTCAGCGTGGCGGGTAGCAACTACAACACGGGGTACCGGGTGTTGAAGTACGAATTCAGCAAGAAATCGCAGTCGGGTCGGAACCTCGGCGACGCGGATATTCCCATTGTCCGGTTGGCCGACGTGTACCTGATGCGGGCTGAGGCCAAACTGCGCAAGAGCAACGATGCTGCCAGCGCTTTGGCCGACGTGAACACCATCCGGGCTGCCCGCACCAACCCAGCACCCGCCCTGACGGCCATGAACCTGGATCTGTTGCTGCGGGAGCGCGGCTTCGAGCTGTATTGGGAAATGGTCCGCCGCACCGATCAGATTCGCTTCGGCAAGTATGAAGGTACCTGGACTGAAAAAACAAATGCCGACCGGCAGAAACGCATCTTCCCAATCCCGCAAACGGCCATCGACGGGGCCTCTAACCTGCCGGGTTACCTAGTGCAAAATCCAGGCTACTAAGCTGATTGTCAGCTTGATGATCGGGACTCTATGCGTGCGCTCATCAGCCGGCAGTAAAGCCTAATTCCGTGTGTCGCGCCCGATAGCTGAGCCATGTCAGATCGCTCAGCTATCGGGCGCGTTGCGTATCCGCTTTGCTGCGAGTGGCACGGTGCAAACTTATGGCCGAAATTTGTGGTATTCAGTATATCGGCTAACGACCCTGTTCATCGCCTCCTTTGTAGGTATCACCCATGCACGCTGCACATACCGTATCCGGCAACGTACCCAGCCAATCGCTATTCTCTCGTCCTGCTTCGCGCCTTCACTGGTTGTTGGGGTGTTGTTTACTGGCCTTGCTGTTGAGCCTCACGGCCTGCACCGACCGTACCGACGAAGCCGCGCAATTTTTCCTGCGGGGTAACGTGCAGTTGCAGAAACGGGAATACAAAGAGGCGATTCGGTTCTACACCGAAGCCATTGAGAAAAAGAGCGATTTTGCCGACGCCTACAGCAACCGGGGGCTAGCCAAGTTCCGGGATGGACAAGTGGAGCAGGCACTGGCCGATTTTACCAAAGCCATCGATACCGATACCGATTTTGGCGCGGCCTACCTCAACCGGGCCGATGCCTACCTGTCGCAGGGCAACGCTCAACGCGCGCTAACGGATCTACTGCGCATTGAGCAAACGTACCGCGACTCCACGTTTTTCCAGACGCGGCTGGGCGAAGCGTATGCCGGGCTTAACAAGCAGGCCCAGGCGCAGGCGGCCTTCGACAAGGCGCTGCTGATCGATCCGGCCAACGTGGAGGCGTTGGTGAACCGGGCGGCGCTGGCTTTCAGTCAGAAACAGTACGACAGCGCGAAAACTGATCTGCAAAAAGCGCTCAAACTGAACCCTAATCAGCCCGAAGCGCTGAATAACTACGCGCTGGTGTCGGCCCAGACAAAAAACTACCCCGACGCGTTAGCGCTGATCGAGCGGGCGCTGGCTCAGAAACCCGATCAACCGTACTACCTGAACAACAAAGGGTATTTTCTGCTTCAACTGAACCGCCCTGCCGAGGCCCTGCCGCTGCTGCGCGAAGCGCTTCGCCTCAACGACCAAAATGCCTGGGCGCACCGGAATCTGGGGCTGTATTGGTTGCGTCAACGGAACGCCAAAGAAGCCTTGGCGGCATTGCAACAGGCCGAACGCCTGGACCCCTCCGTTGATCAATTGTATACGTACCTGGGGCAGGCCCAACAGGCGTTGGGTAGCCAGTCAGCGGCCTGCGAGGCCTGGCAGCGGGGCGTTCAGGCGGGTGATGAGGAGGCGCGGTCATTGGCGACCCAATTCTGTCGGTAAACAGTACGGTCTAAGCTATACTGTATAGGTCGAATTACTAGGAAATCTGCAGGGGGGTATTGTAAAACATATGATATTTTATTTATTTTGTAGAGCGTTAGCTGAACAAACCTAACGCAATGCTTTATCCAACTCCTGCTTATGGGTGCGTTTGGCCTCTCGTAGTGCTGAACGCCCCTTTTTTTATCGCTACATCAGCGCAATCGCGTTGACGACTAGGACTTGACCAACTGCTTATAGGCCGCAAAAGCCGATTTGTTCACATACTTGTCGGTGCTGATTTCCAGCAGTTTAGGTCGGGTAGCGGGTGCGAAAAACGTAGCCAGTGCCTTGGCAAGCGACGCACGATCAGCTACCTGTGCATAGTCGACGTCATGATCGGCGCAGGTACGTTCGGCGGTGAGCGCGTGCGGCGTTTCAAAGTATGTTTCAAGTTCGGGCTGCTGCCCCGAACCGTCGATCATCCGGAAAATATGGCCACTCGCGTTGTTGAGCAAAACAATGCGCAGATTGGCGGGCAAATCGCGCTGCCAGAGCGCATTCCGATCGTAGAAAAACGCAATGTCGCCAATCAGCACGGTCACGAGCGACGTGGTTTGGGTGGCGGCGCCGACGGCGGTACTCAAACAGCCGTCGATCCCGCTTACGCCCCGATTCGACCAGACACGTACCTGCTGCCGGGCATCCAGCCCGCACAGGTTGGCGTAGCGCACGGGCATGCTGTTGGCCAGGTGCAGGTGTGACCCCGTGGGCAACTGCTCGAGCAACTGTTGGGTGGCTACCCAGTCGGTAAACGGTGCGTTGCTCAACGACAGCTCAACGACCCGCCGGGCAGCCTGATCGGCGCCCTGCCAATTGCTGAGAAATTCGCCATCGTCCTCATCATCAGCCCCTTCCCGGAATCGTTTGTAATCGATATCGTCGAACAGTTTGGCGAAAAAGGCCAGGGGTTCCATCGGGATCACCGTCGTCAGGGAGCGGAACGGGTCGATAATCCGGTCGTCGGTGGCCGAAATGTGCCAGTGCCGTACCGCCGGATAGCGCCGGAAGTAAGTTTTGAGGTTTCGCGCCAGAAAGCCGTTGCCAAACGTCACGAGCAAATCGGGCCGAAGCTCTTCCAGCACGTCTTCGTCGATCTGGGCTAGCAGGGTATCGGTTTGGGTGATGAAGCCCGCCTCGTTCCGGCCCAGGTTACTGAGGATCTCGCCAGCAACGGGGATCAGTTGTTCGGTGCTGATTTTCGCCAGCAAGCCTGCCAAGGCCTCGTCATACGGCGACTGTCCTGCCAGAATCAGCTTCCGGTCGGTGGCTTCCCATTCATTCAGCAGCGCATGCCAGGTAGTAGGAGGGAGGGTCGTCTCGGTTGGAAGGTTCGTGATGACCCGACCGCGCTCGTACCGGAATGTTTCGTCGGCTTTCGGGTAAAAAGGCTCCCGCACAGGTACGTTCACGTGCACCGGCCCCGCCGCGCCCGATAGGCTCAGGGTATACGCTTCATTGATGGTACGTTCGATAAACCAACGGGCGTCGGCATGCTCGTAGTCGGCCGGAAGGTCGTAACTGCGCTTGACGTGCGAGCCGAAAAGCCCAACCTGATCGATGGTTTGGCCGTCCTGCTGGTACAGCCACTCGTGGGGGCGATCGGCGGTAAGCAACAGCAGGGGTACGTGCTGAAAATAAGCCTCGACCACCGCCGGACTCAAGTTATAGACCGCACTGCCCGACGTGCAGATGATGGCGACGGGCTGACGAAGTTGCTGCGCCATACCCAGCGCGGTGAAACCAGCCGTTCGCTCGTCGGGCACGACACGTACCTGCAAACCCGGATGCCGGGCAACGGCCAGCGTCAGCGGTGCCGACCGTGAGCCCGGCGACACCACTACGTGGCGCAATCCCTGCTGATGCAGCAATTCGACTAGGTTAACAATGGGCTGAAGAATCGGCATGGTCGCAAAGAGAGCAGAAGGTGGTTGGGATGAGCCGCGCCGCCGGGCCTAGACGGACATGCCCAATTTAACAATGAGTTCGAACTCATCGGGCCGGATGGGCATTACCGACAGGCGCGATTGTTTAATCAGGGCGATGTTTCCCAGCATGGGTTCGGCTTTGATCTGCGCCAGCGATACCGGTCGGGTCAGTGGCATCACGGGTTCCAGTTCTACCACCCGCCACCGCGGATCGTCGGGGGCTGTTGGGTCTGGATACGCTTCCCGAACAACGGTGGCAAGACCAACCACGCCAGGGTTGGTAACACTGTGATAGAAGAGCACCTGATCGCCAACCTGCATGGCCACAAGGTTGTTTCGGGCCTGATAATTTCGGACGCCATCCCAGACGGCCCGACCCTGGGCCGTGAAATGAGACCAGCCATACTTGTCTGGCTCGGACTTAACTAACCAATAATTCATGTATGATGGAAGGGGACCGACTAATCCCTCCGCCAGAACCAACGGCCTGAAGCCACAAACCGATGGAGCCGCGGAAAATTACCTAAAGCTAAGGCTACCTAACACTGTAAACCTGTTGATAACCAACGCATAAGGAAGTGAACCGAAAATTGAATAATACTCGTCCGGCCACCGCCGTTCGTTGCCTTGACGGACGAATTAGGCCGTCGCGGCATGGAAATTAGCCATTCATTAACCGTTGGCAAGCACGCTATATACAGCAACGTGTGACTACCAACGGCTGATGAACCGGTCGATGACGCAGACGGTTAGTAGTAATCTTCGCGGTCGTATTGATCTCCGTAGGTAGAGCCGAAATCGTCTTCATCGCGGAAGCGGCTGGTACCCGCCCCTTTGAAGGTCAAGGCTTTTTTCAAAATCTGAATCTGCCCGGCGTGATAAGTATCGTGGTTGACAATCCCGTGCAGCAGATCGTAGTAGGTATAGTCACGGCCCGGCACGATGTCTTCCAGAAACTCGTCGTCGTCGCGCTTGTCAAGCTCATTAATGAGTTCTTCCTGGCTCAGGCTCAACTCCATCTGAAGGGCTTCCCACTCGAAATCGTCGATTTTGTCGGGAAACTGACCGAAGTTTTTCTCCGGGGTAAGAATATCAAACGTGGCGTCGCCCTGCATTTTCTTCACGCAGAAAATCCGCCAGCTTGTCATATGGAAGATCAATTCAGCAATGGAGTGGGTATTGGGCGTGATTCGCTGACTGGCCATATCGGGCGTAACGTCCTGCATAACCGCCGCTACAGAGGGGCCATGCCAGGCTTCTTCGCCTTCGTAGGTGGTATTGAGCAAATCAATTATACGCAGTAATTCGTCGTTGTTAGGTTGTTCCATTTGGCTCTGGACTTACTAAGATGGTTGAACTAGTCGCCGTCGTTTTAGGTACGTTACCAGTAGGCTATAGGATAGTGTGCCGTTGACTGAAGTGGTAGCCGACCCGCCCCAAGATGAGGGCTTTTCATAGTCAAGAAACCACAAAGTACAGAGCACTGTTCAGCCGTAGGCTACTTATTAAAATTTCGAGCGAAGGATAAAGCGCTCACTGCGAGCTTATTGTGAAAATTGTCGGCCGGATGCCTACTTGTTTGTACGTATGTGCCCAATAAAGTAACCCCGGGAGCCTGTTCAAGCATCCCGGGGTTGCTCATGTGCTTATTTTTTGATTGGCGATAAGAGCTCGGCCACTTCAAAGCTAACGAAGACTTTATCGCTGCTCCGTTGCACCAACGGATGTCGAAGCGCCATTAACGGCAACTCTTCGTCGTAATTGTCGGCGATTCGTCGGCCGGGAATCTTCACCAGCATGGTGTCAGAAAAACCCCTCAGCAACCGGGCCGGGCCCTGCACGGTGATGGTCGATGGATTCAAATTAATCACGCTCGATACCACGTACCTGGGCAACAGGTCAATATGAGCGCTGTCGGGAACGAGCCGGATGGTCTTGGTTATACGGCGGTCGAACCCCATCTCCAGGGTATCGGCCACCACATAGTTTACTTTAAGATGCTTGATCTGCTCCGCCAGGGCGGCAGTCATTGCCGACGTGTTGATGATTGAGGCCCGCATCGGGTTCCGTACTTCGTAGCTAACCGGTTCTGTTCGGAAGGGAAGCCACGACAGGCGGAGGAGGTTCCAGCCGTCGCCCGATACGTTCACACGAACCGTACGGGGCAGCGCAGTCACCGGCACATAAAGCGAATCGTTAAAACTGAACTGAATGGGATACTCCACATTGAGCGAATACCCATCTTTATTCAACGCGTTGAGGAGCCAGAAAAGACCAGCAGCCAACAAGCAGATCAACCATTTACTTATCTGGAACGGTCGTTTAGATTCGTCCTGATTAGGCTGCATATCCTTTGTGTAAGGTCTGGAAGAAGCCGAAGGCCCTAAGCCGCTTTCTCGGGCTCAGTTTTCGTCGTTGCCTCCCGTGAAATGGCCGATTTTTCAAATGTCAGCTTAACGCCCCGGTCAACTTCAACCACCACTGTCGTGCCTTCAACCGCAACGATCTTGCCGTGCAGGCCACCGATGGTAACCACGTTGTCTCCCTTTTTCAGGTTGTTGACGAAATTCTTCTGGTCTTTCTGTTTTTGTTGTTGCGGCCGGATCATGAAAAAATACATGACCCCCAACACGCCAATCCAAAGCGCAATGGTGAAATATTGCGAGCCCTGAGCCTGCAAGAGAAGTGAAAGCATGGTTGTTGAAAAATAAACGCCCGGCTACCAACGTAGCAGCCGGGCGCGTTTGAATTACTTGGTCGAGGCGGTTTCCGTTGGTTTCGGATTCACCAAGACCTTAAAGGCGATGTCGGTCATAGCCGGTTCGGTGTTGGCGTAGACCGTTACGGTCTTGCGCTGCTCACCCTGTTTACCGCGGCTGTTGAAACGTACCCGGATCGACGATTCTTCACCGGGCGCAACGGGCGTGCGTGGCCAATCAGGCGTGGTGCAGCCGCACGATGCCGTAATGTTGTTGATCACCAGCGGCAACTCGCCCTTATTGACAAATTTGTAAATGTGCTCGACGGTATCGCCTTCGGTAATGGTACCAAAATCGTGCAGGTCTTTTTCCTGAAACTCGATTTTGGCCGCCTTTCCCTTGATGGTGTTAGCCTCACCAACCGGTTGCCCATTAGCATCGCGGCGGTTGCTGCATCCGGTACTTCCCAACACTAAACCCATGGCCAGCCACAGCGACAGGTTGACAATCGTATGCTTGAGAATCATTGATTTTGGGTCAAAAATGGGTTAAAACAGCGTTGACGTGTCGATGACTGGGTAGCCCCGGCCCATGAACGTTGCCTGGTAAGCCCTTTTCGAGTTAGGCGCCCTGTTGTTTGATCTGAGCCATGAGCCGGTCGACGTCTTCGAGCAGGCGTTCGGCCTTCTCGCGGGCATCATTTACAACGCGCTGCCCTTCCGACTTCTGGAAGTTTTCGGGCAAATCGGCGGAGTTTAATAGATCGTTGAGCAACTGTTCCAACTGTTCGCGATACTTCGATAGCCGGTACGACAACCGATCGCGGGTAACTGTTCCTTTTTCGGGCGCATAAAGCAACCCCAAAATGGCACCTGTGGTAATTCCACTCAGAAAAAAGGCTAAATCACGGCCTGATCTGCTCATAAATTTAGTTTGGTAGTTTTCAGTTTACGAGTTTTCAGTTTATACCTCGTTGCAGCCCCCGACGGGTCGGCGCATGCAAACCGATCAACTAAAAACTGAAAACTCATTTATTGTCCAACAGCCCACGGCCACTCTTACGAAGTTTACCGCTGGCACTCAGTTTGGCAGACAAGTTATCTAAAATTCCATTGACAAACGTACCACTTTTAGGGGTGCTATACGTCTTCGCTAGGTCGATATACTCGTTGATCGTTACCTTAACCGGGATATTGGCAAACGTAAGCATTTCGCAGACAGCCAATTTGAGGATAATCAAATCGAGTTGAGCCACGCGGTCAATTTCCCAGTTTTTGAGGTGCTCAACCAATAATTCTTCAATCTCGGCGTCGCGCTGAACGGCGTTTTGGTAGAGGTCATCCAAAAACCGCTCGTCTGCCTCCCAGTCGTCGGTAAGCTGTTCGAGCTTGAGGCCCGTTACGCTCTGCGCTGACTTGAGCGTACGGATGGCCATGCCCCGCACCACCTCGCTGTTCTCGGTCCAGGCCAGATCAATTTCGGCCAGGTAATCGCGAATCTTGTCTGTTTTGAACAGCAACTGCCGTAGCATGTACTGCACCAGCGCCTGCTCGTCTTCCGGGTTATGCTCCTTGGTTGAGCAGTAAGCCCGAATCGTTTCATCGGGTTTCAGCACCTCCTTGTAGGTTTTCCGCAGAAAAGCGAGGTCATCGGCAAACGAGATACCGCGCCGCACCAGCTCATTCTGCAAGGGCTCGTGTTCGGCCAACGCCCGAATGATGCTGTTCTGGCTCAGGTCTGACTCGTACGTGAGCGGGGTTTCGTCGGGGTCTGGAAACTGCCGCTCGCGATCGAGGCGCGAGACGTGTCCATACTCAACCAGCAACTGCAATACCCGCAGGTAATCGCTGTAGATGTCTTTGACCGCTTCCAGCAGCCGACCCGACAAAAACTGCTGGTCTTTACGAGAGCGGTTCTGATAGTAGGTGAGGGCCGAGTTGGCAGCGTTGAGCACAGCCGTGGGCGCGTCGTCGTCCTGCGCCGACTGATTGGTGCGGATGGCTTCGTCGAACAGTAGGCTTGCCAGTTGGCGGTACCCTTCCAATTGCCGCTTGTTCTGCGGCTTCATGGAGTTTAAATCAGGCTGAAACTGATCGCTAATGCCATCGTGAGCCAATTGTTTTGTGGACTGATGGGCCTGCCGAAGCGCATAGAGCGTCTGCATAACCTTGATACGGAGTAATCGCCTGCTTAACATGCCGCTTAAATCCTACTAAATCTACCGATAAGAAAAAGAACATTCTGAAATCATTGCAAAAATACGGCTTTCTGGGTAGCTTTCCCAATAGTAGCCAGCCGTTGCATGATATAACTCTACCTTCCTCTGTATGATTCCGGTGTTTGTGAAAAGTGGCCTTCTGGCCATTGGTACCCTCTTTTTGCTTAATTGTCGCTCCACCCAATCGGCTTACTTCCGGCCAACACCTACGCACTTCGTTACCTCCGAAGAATTACCCGATCCTCTACCTACGGCCGAAGTTGACTCGCTGCCGGTAGCCGGAACGGAGCGGGAACTGTCAGTGCAGACACGCCCGATACCGCCGGTCGGCGCTGCTCAGGTACGTCACCCAAACCCGGACGCTCAACCGATCCGCCGACGTACTTGGCTGCAACAACCCGTCATGTTTGCGGCGGCGGGCGACAGCTACACCGCCCCACGGTTACCCGATACCTTCACCACAAAACGAGCCGTACCTAAAGGGGCAATCTATGCTTTGGCTGGCAGTGCGCTGCCGTATGGGCTGTTGCTGTTCAGAAGCCTACCCAGTTGGGCGTGGCTGGCCAGTCTGGCTTTGCCGGTGGCGTCGTTGTTTCTGGCGACCGGGGCACTGGCCAAAATTCGCCGTAACCGGGGGCAGTTCCGGGGCAAAGGGTGGGCTGTTGCCGCCCTGCTGCTGGCAACCGGCTACATGGGCATGGTGCTGTATGCCGTTGTCGCCCTTACCTCGTCGGGCATCTTGTGGGAATAAGCCGTGGTGCGCTCTGAAACCGGAATCCGGTTATCCGCGTTGACCTATCATAACGCATAGTCTTTGTGGAAACAATACGCGCCCTTGCCCACCTGAACAAGTACCTGGCCCGCTATAAGTGGTATTTGATCTGGGGGACGGTTTTTACCATTATCTCGAATCTGTTCGGCATTTTCCCCGCTCAGCTGGTGCGCTACGCACTGGATCTGGTGCGTGAAACGCTCGATATCTATTATCTGTACGACGGCACGTCGCTGCAACCCGCTATCTATGAGGTGTTTGCCTTTAGTATTCTGCTGTACGGGCTGCTGATGCTCGCATTGGCACTGCTGAAGGGCTTCTTCCTGTTTCTGGTTCGCCAAACGCTGATCGTGATGTCGCGGCTGATCGAATTTGATCTGAAAAACGATATCTACGACCATTATCAGACGCTGCCACTCGCATTTTATCGCCAACACAATACCGGCGATTTGATGGCGCGCATCTCGGAAGATGTCAGCAAAGTGCGCATGTACGTAGGGCCAAGCATCATGTATGGGCTCAACCTGCTGGTGTTGTTTGTGCTGGTAATTAGTTACATGGTGAGCATCAACGCCCGCTTGACGCTCTACGTGCTGCTGCCGTTGCCCATTTTGTCCATTGGTATCTACCTGGTTGAGAACATCGTGATTGCCCGGTCCGAAGAAATTCAGCGGGCCTTGTCGCGCATGAGTACGTATGTGCAGGAAGCGTTTTCGGGTATACGGGTGCTGAAGGCTTTTGTGCAGGAGGGAAATTCGGTGCAACGCTTCGAGCGCGAAGCCGACGAGTATCAGAACAAATCGCTCCGCCTGACGCTGGTTGATGCCCTCTGGCAACCTATGACGGTGCTGCTCATCGGTCTCAGCAACGTGTTGGTCGTGTATGTGGGTGGGCAGGAAGTGCTGGCGGGTCGACTGACGTCGGGCAACATCACTGAGTTTATCCTGTACGTCAACATGCTGACCTGGCCGGTGATGGCTCTCGGCTGGACGACCAGCCAAACGCAGCGGGCGGCGGCCTCGCAACAGCGCATCAACGAGTTTATGTCAATCAAGACGAGTCTGGTGTCGACCAAAAACATCACCCGCGACATTGCCGGTCGGCTCACGTTCGAGCATGTTCGGTTTGTGTACCCGGATACGGGTATTGTGGCGTTGAACAACTTTTCGATGGATGTGCAGGCGGGTGAATCGGTTGCTATTCTGGGAACAACCGGTTCAGGAAAAAGTACGCTGGCCAACCTGATGATGCGGATGTACGATGCCTCGTCGGGCGAAATCCGGATCGACAACGTACCCATCCGCGACTATGACCTGAGCCACCTACGGGGTCAGATGGGGTACGTTCCGCAGGACGTCTTTCTGTTTTCGGACACCATCAGCAACAACGTGCGGTTTGGTAAGCCCGAGATGCCGCAAGAGCGCGTGCTTCGCGCCGTCGACGATGCCGACCTAACCGATAATATCGCGGCGTTCCCGGAAGGCTTCGACACCCGCATCGGCGAACGGGGGATTACGCTCTCGGGTGGGCAGAAGCAACGCCTGAGCATTGCCCGCGCCATTGCCCGCGACCCGAAAATCCTGATCCTCGACGACTGCCTGTCGGCCGTGGATACCAATACGGAAAACATCATTCTGAATAACCTCCGCCGCATCATGGTAGACCGCACCACGGTGATCATCTCGCACCGGGTGTCGTCGGCCAAGCTGGCCGATAAGATCATCGTGCTCGACGACGGCGAAATCAAGGAGCAGGGCACCCACGAGCAGCTAATGGCCCGGGGCGGCATCTACCGCGAACTCTACGATAAGCAGCTACAGACGGAAGAAGCATAGCCGCTCTAAGTGCAAGGTCCCAGATCAAACGTTGTCGGCTAATAGACAGACAACGTTTGATCTGGGACCTTGCACTTGAAGTGGTCTCTACATCAGCACGCCCTGGAACACTTCGTCAAGTTTGGCGACGGGGCGAATCTTGATCTTAAACTGGTCGCTGTCAAGGCCTTTCAGGTTATATTTCGACACAAAGATTTCCTTGAAACCCAGTTTTTGGGCTTCGAAAATGCGGGATTCGATCCGGTTAACCGCCCGCACCTCGCCACCCAGCCCTACCTCGGCGGCGAAGGCCACATTGGTCGGGATCGCGACATCTTCGTAGCTCGCCACGACTGCAGCGCAAACGGCCAAATCGATGGCAGGGTCTTCGACGCGCAGGCCGCCCGCTACGTTAAGAAATACATCCTGCTGCCCCAACCGGAAACCGCCGCGTTTTTCAAGCACCGCCAACAACATTTGCAGGCGCTTGCTGTCGTAACCGGTGCTGCTCCGTTGCGGGGTGCCGTAAGTCGACACGCCCACCAGCGCCTGAATTTCAATCATCAACGGTCGGTTGCCTTCCATCATCGAACCAATCGCCACGCCGCTCAAGGCCTCGTCGCGCTGCGAAATCAGAATCTCCGACGGGTTGGACACCTGCCGCAGTCCGCTGCCGAGCATCTCGTAAATACCCAGTTCCGAGGTGCTACCGAAGCGGTTTTTGGTGGTGCGGAGAATGCGGTAAGTAGTGTGGCGATCGCCTTCAAACGTCAATACCGTATCGACCATGTGCTCGAGCACCTTGGGACCGGCCAGCGAGCCTTCTTTCGTAATATGCCCAATCATGAATACCGGTACGCCCGATTCTTTGGCATATTTCATGAATTCGGTGGTGCACTCACGTACCTGCGACACACTGCCCGCGCCCGACTCGACCATCGACGAATGCATCGTCTGGATCGAATCGACGATGAGTACCTCCGGCTCGAACTGCTCGACGACCCGGAAGATATTCTGCGTGGACGTTTCGGTCATGATGTGGCAGTCGCTCGTGGGTACGTCGAGGCGCTCCGCCCGCATCTTGATCTGCTGCTCACTTTCTTCGCCCGATACGTACAGAACGCGCATGCCCGTGAGGGAAAGGGCAATTTGAAGTAACAGTGTGGATTTACCAATGCCCGGCTCACCCCCAATCAGCACCAGCGAGCCCGGTACGATCCCGCCGCCCAGCACCCGGTTCAGCTCGTTATCGACCGTAAGGGTTCGGGCTTGCTCTTCGTACTGAATGGCGTGCAGTGCCTTGGGTTTAGGCGTAAGTTTGGCCGGGCCCGAGGTCACGCGCCAACCGCCGGCGGCCGGTTCATCTTTCTGGACGACCTCTTCGACAAGGGTATTCCATTCGCCACACGATGGGCAACGCCCCAGCCATTTGGGCGACTGATGCCCGCAATTCTGGCAGAAGTAAATAGTCTTGATTTTGGCCACGAGGGTGGGGCTATAAGGCCGAAGCTCCAGCTTCAGGGTTAACAAAGCAAGCCGATAATCGCCCGCCGCAACTGGAGTTTTGGCAGTAAACAACAAATTAATGCCCGCTGAATTAAACGTTCAGGTACGTTATGCATCGAACCGACAACGTACCGAACAAGTAGGAGCGAGGGTGGTCATGAACGCCCGATTTCTGAGCCTTCGGTAGGGGCAATTACTCAATAAACTAACGCCGTTGCCTCAGAAAAAGTTGATTTCTGTGGCGTTTTCGGCCGTTTTCTCGTTAAACCCGTAAGACTATGCTACAGGCAACTTCATTCATGAAAAAAACATTGCTGGGCTTTGCCCTCGTCTGTTTTCCCCTATTTACATTCGCCCAGGGCGGCGGTTTTCAGATTGGTATCAAAGGTGGTATCAACCTGTCGCGACTCACGTTAGGTAACTTCGTCAGTGCCAGTACCAATCCGAATGGATCACCCAATGTGAACGTCGATGGACAGACGTTCAGGGATAACATCAACGCTAGCCTGAACAGCCGTACGGGCACGTCATTTGGTATCTACACCCGTTTTGGTAACAACCTGTTCATCCAGCCCGAGCTACTTTACACCACCATTGAGGGGCAACTGGACATCACCCGCAACGGACAGACCGAAAACGTAACGGTGAAGACGACAAGCTTCGACGTACCTGTGCTCCTCGGCCTGAAAGGTGGCCCGCTTCGCTTCGTGGTTGGGCCGATGGCTTCCTTCCGGATTGACAACAACGCTGGTCTGGGCGACGCCATTCGTCAGTACAGCAACAACAGCTTTAGCGACGCCTGGTCGAAGGCCTACTACAGCTACCAGATTGGCGGTGGCCTTGACTTGGGTAAACTGGGCCTGGATGCTCGCTACATCGGAAATCTGTCCGACGTCGTGCAGGTCAACACCAACACGGGCAGCTTCGGCCAACGGTCGAAATCGTGGCAGATCACACTGGCCTATCGGCTGTTCTAGGGTCGTGCTTCCATTTTGCATTAAAAAACCCACCGGTTGTCACCGGTGGGTTTTTTAATGCAAAAAAGGGATTGGAGTGGATGAATGAAGGGGGTGGACTAGTTGAGCCACTGCTGGTACTGATTCATCATGGCCGTGATTTCACGCATCCGACGACGCGATACCGTCACTTCCCGATTATCGGCCATCCGCACAATTCGGTCACGGGCAAAAACCCCGTGCTGCACGTAGGCCAAGTTGATAATATTTGATTTATGAATGCGGATAAAAATGGCTGGGTCAAGGGTTTTTTCAAACTCTTTCAAGGTTTTTGACACCAGGTATTTGCGGCGGTCGCGGGTGTGAATAAAAGTGTAGTTTCCTTCACCTTCCAGACAAACGATGTCATCGATGGATACCATCACAGTACGGTTCAGGTAAGGAAGCGCGATGCGCTGCGTGTTGCGCTGATACGAGGCCGGGTAATGGGGCGTAACTACTGATGTGGCAGGGGCTGAAAATGTAGCATCCATACTAGTCTGAGCGTTTAGAAGACAGGTTTCTGTTGCTTTTTGATAGATCAAAATTAGGTGCAGATTGCCGCTTACTAAAAACTGCATTGACTGTATCGACATGGAAAATATAGTGTAAATAATTGAAAATCAATTGATTGACAAAAGATTGATGTGTTTTTTCGCGTGTATCCCCCTTACCGATCACGTAGAACTACGTACTCTTTATTCAACGGTAAATCCGCTGCCAGTACGCAAAAAACCGGACCCGGTCAGTGTTTAAACTGCCCGAATCCGGTTGACAAACTGTTTATCGGCTCTGAAGCGGAAAACTAGCTCACTAAAGCAGGGCTGAATTCGCGGATCCGATCGACGAACATTTGGGCCCGCCGCCGTGAAATCTTTACCTGTTGACCATCGGCCAATTCAAGCTCACCTTCTTTTTTTACGAAGAACTTACGAACAAAACCCAGGTTCACGATGCACGATTTGTGAACGCGTACAAAGGCTTGGCCGTCGAGCAGTGTTTCGTATTCTTTAAGGGTCCGCGACACCAGCATTTTGGTGCCGTCTTTGAGGTAAAAATTGGTGTAGTTACCCGAACCTTCCAACCGTACAATTTCATCGACTGCTACCGTGCGTTTCCGGTCGAAAAAGGGAATGAGAAGCTTTTGGTTGTTGGCCGAGGGGGAATTTTTTTCCACAGTTTTGTGGAAGGGTAGCGACAGCGCATCGAAGAAAGATTCGGACGTCATGATTTTCATTCGGTTTGAGTGAGACGAAAATTAAAGGGTTGCCGTTGGTTATCAGGCTAGTTAGCTGCTCATTGCCGATGCAGATGAATGGGGAATGAGCAACCAGTTACCTATATACGTTTCAATAATTAAGCCCTAATTCGACGCAACGGGCAAAATGCCGTAGTTTTGTGCTTTGTAAAGCTGACCATGGCTACCGAACAAATTCTGATTCTTGATTTCGGTTCGCAGTTTACCCAACTCATCGCCCGCCGGGTGCGCGAACTGAATGTGTACTGCGAAATTCATCCGTACAACAACATTCCTCCCATCTCGCCCGACGTCAAGGGCGTTATTCTGTCAGGCAGTCCCTGTTCCGTTCGGGACGCCGATTCACCCACGATTCATCTGGCTGCTTTTCGCCACCGGCTACCGCTCCTCGGCGTATGCTACGGGGCCCAATTGCTGGCACACAGCAGCGGGGGCGAAGTGCAGCCCTCGGCTATTCGTGAATATGGCCGCGCCCGCCTAAATGCCGTTGAGGCTCAAAACCGGCTGTTGCAGGGAATCGATCTGCAATCGCAGGTGTGGATGTCGCATGGCGATACCATTACGCAACTGCCGGAGGCGTTCGACGTGATTGCCTCGACCGATACGGTACGGGTAGCGGCCTTTCAGGCACAGGGTGAAGAAACCTACGGCATTCAGTTCCACCCCGAAGTGACGCACTCGCTACAGGGTAAACAACTGCTGAAAAACTTCGTAGTCGATATTTGCGGCTGTAGCCAGAACTGGACCGCCGACTCCTTCGTGGATACGACCGTGGCCGGCCTGAAAGAGAAGCTCGGCGACGATAAAGTGGTGCTTGGGCTATCGGGCGGGGTTGACTCGTCGGTAGCGGCCATGCTGATTCACCGCGCCATTGGCAAGAACCTGTACTGTATATTCGTCGACAATGGCCTGCTGCGCAAAGACGAGTTTGAAGGCGTCTTGGATAGCTACAAGACGCTGGGGCTAAATGTGAAGGGCGTCGACGCCAAAGAGCCGTTCTACCACGCGCTGGCTGGCCTCACCGACCCGGAAGCCAAGCGGAAAGCCATTGGCAAGACCTTTATCGACGTATTTGATCAGGAAGCCCACCGGATTGAGGACGTTAGCTGGCTAGGACAAGGCACCATTTACCCCGACGTTATCGAGTCGGTGTCGGTGAAAGGGCCGTCGGCTACGATCAAATCGCACCACAATGTGGGCGGCCTGCCCGACTTCATGAAGTTGAAGGTTGTGGAGCCGCTGAATACGTTATTTAAAGACGAGGTTCGTGCCGTTGGGCGGTCAATGGGCCTGCCCGAGTTCATTCTGGGGCGGCATCCGTTCCCCGGTCCCGGTTTGGCCATTCGTATTCTGGGCGATATTACCCCGGAGAAAGTACAGATTTTGCAGGAAGTGGACGCCCTGTTCATCGACGGGCTGCGCCGCGAAGGGCTCTATGATCAGGTCTGGCAGGCGGGTGCCATCCTGCTGCCCATTCAGAGCGTAGGCGTGATGGGCGACGAACGTACCTACGAACGCGTGGTAGCGTTACGGGCCGTTACGAGCGTCGACGGGATGACCGCCGACTGGGCGCACCTGCCGTACACCTTCCTGGCCGACATCTCCAACGAGATCATCAACAAGGTGAAAGGCGTCAACCGCGTTGTCTACGATATTTCGAGCAAGCCACCCGCCACGATTGAGTGGGAATAGCTTTTCCTGAGCATACAGACCCGCTGCGGCTAACCGTAGCGGGTTTTTTGTGCCCGTTTGGCAACTCATTGGTGCCGCCGGGCCAACGCTGCCGAATCGAAGCGGTAACGTAGGCAGGTCGGTGGGCTATCGCCTGGCTAAACTGGTTCGTTCATTTTTTGTAACCGGCTGTTTGTGATGAACTTGCGCGTAATTTCGCCCACCTAAATCCTACCAATCATGCACATCCGTCCTGCCGTTTTCTGCCTACTGGTATTTTTCTGCGCCACGTTATCAGTACTCGCTCAATCGCCTGAACGCGAACGCCTGAAGGCCCTGGATCAGCAACGATTTACGGCGCAGATAAACAAAGACAGCCTGGCGCTGAACGTGCTGCTGGCCAACGACCTGATCTACACCCATTCCAACGGCGTAGCCGAGACCAAAAGCCAGTACATCGGGGGAATTCTGAGTGGCAAATGGGACTACCGAGCCACGGAGGTGGAGTCGGCAACGGTGCGGCTCTTCGGGCCGACGGCAATTCTGACTGGTCGGGTACGTATAACCGTGGTGCTCGATGGCAAGCCAACGCCGCTGTACATGGCCTACACCGACGTATGGCATCGAACGGGTAAAAAACGCTGGCAGCTGGTATCATGGGCAGCGAGTCGGCTGGCTAACTGAGTGTACGGCGCGCAGCCTGCCAGCGTATGGATAGCCTGTCAGGCGTATTAATC
Source organism: Fibrella aestuarina BUZ 2 (assembly GCF_000331105.1). Taxonomy (NCBI): domain Bacteria; kingdom Pseudomonadati; phylum Bacteroidota; class Cytophagia; order Cytophagales; family Spirosomataceae; genus Fibrella; species Fibrella aestuarina. The sequence continues at coordinate 3,907,344 of NC_020054.1, forward strand.
ATCGTACATTGTCGGACGTCTACTAATTTCGCGGCCTATGGCACGTATTTTAACCGGGATTCAGAGCAGCGGTCGCCCGCATCTGGGTAACATTCTGGGGGCTATTCTGCCCGCAATCAACTTATCGAAAGAGGCTGGTAATGAGTCGTTTCTGTTCATTGCTGACCTTCATTCACTCACCACGCTGCGCGACGGCACTGCCCGCCGCGAGTATGTGCGGGCCATTGCGGCTACCTGGCTGGCGTTTGGCTATGATACGGTCAAGAACACACTATGGCGGCAGTCACGGGTGGTCGAGCACAGCGAATTGTACTGGTACCTCAACTGTTTTACACCGGTGCCCATGCTCGATAATGCCACGTCGTATAAAGACAAAGCAGACAAGCTGGGCAAATCGGCGGTGAGTTCGGGCTTGTTTACGTACCCCGTGCTGCAGGCAGCGGATATTCTGCTCTACGACGCCAACCTGGTGCCGGTGGGGAAGGATCAGCGCCAACACCTCGAAATGACCCGCGATATTGCCTCGGCCGTCAACAACCAGTATGGGACAGAGGTGTTTGTGTTGCCCGAAGCGCGCATCGACGAGCGGATTATGACCATTCCGGGCATCGACGGGGCCAAGATGAGCAAATCGTACAATAACTACATCGACATTTTTCAGCCCGCCAATGAGCTCTATAAGGTCGTAAAAAAGATCAAATCGGATTCGACGCCGCTGGAGGAGCCGAAAAACCCCGATACCGATATCACGTTTCAGCTGTATGCGCTGATTGCGTCGGCTGAGCAGACGGCCGAGATGCGCCGTAACTACGAAGCGGGCGGTTATGGCTACGGCCACGCAAAAAAAGCGCTGTATGAATTGCTGGTTGAACGCTTTGCCACCGAACGCGAACGCTTTGCCGAACTGATGGCCGAGGGCAACGATGAGCTGGAACGCGAACTGACTGCCGGTGAGGAAAAAGCCCGCGCCGTAGCCAGCCAGACAATCCAGCGTGTGCGGGCTGTCATGGGCTTCAGTTAGACGCCGATCCAGTACCGCTACTCAGGACGTAATCGCCAATAACCCTATGCCTGCCAACACAACCTTACTGCGCGAGATCGCCAAGATGATCGACCACTCGCTGCTGCACCCTACGCTGACCGACGCCGAACTGCGCGACGGTTGCGCCGTTGCCCTGACATACGATGTGGCGTCGGTCTGCATTAAGCCCTATGCTGTGCCCCTGGCGGCCGAACTGCTGGCCGGGTCGGATGTGCTGGTCGGCACCGTCATTGGCTTCCCGGCGGGCAATTCAACCACCGCCGTAAAGGTCGCCGAAACCCTTCAGGCCTGTCGGGATGGGGCGGTCGAAATCGACATGGTCATCAATATCGGAAAAGCGCTGGGTGGCGACTGGGACTACGTAAAGGCGGAAATTGCGGCCGTGTACGCTGCCTGCCGGGCCAACGGGGCCATTCTGAAGGTGATCTTCGAGAACGATTACCTGATCCGTCATGACCTGATCGCCAAACTCACCCAACTCTGCTCGGACGTAGGCGTGGAGTTCGTAAAAACCTCCACGGGCTATGGGTTTGTCAAAGGCCCGGATGGCACGTACAGCTACGAAGGGGCTACCTTGCCCCACCTGCGGGTGATGCTCGACAACGCTGGCCCGGGCGTTCAGGTTAAAGCGGCCGGGGGCGTTCGTACGCTCGATGGGCTGCTGGAAGTGAAGGCAATGGGGGTGGCCCGGCTGGGTGCATCGGCCACCGCCGCCATTATGGAGGAGGCCTACCGACGTTTCGGCGCGGTGTCGCCCGACGAGCCACTGGAAAACATACCCGAAGGAAAAGGGTACTAGCCTGCGCGATTGGCTGGTGAACTGGTTTAGTTTTGCGGCGCACTACTTGTCTGTATCCTATGCTCGACCTTGGCTTTGTTTCCGCGATACTGGCGGATAATGACCTGAACTCAACCCTGAAATTCGCTTCTGAACACGGCTTCAAGTGCGTGGAAGTGATGTGCTGGCCCACCGGCAACGCCGACGCCCGCCGGTATGCCGGGGTAACGCACATCGACGTCGATAACCTGGACGTGGCTCATATTCAGGGGCTTTGCCAGCAATATGGTGTTTACATCTCCGGCCTAGGCTATTACCCTAACCCGCTCGCCCCCGACGCCGAGCAGGCGGCTTTTTACCGGGAGCACATCAAAAAGATCATTCGGGCCGCGGCTAAACTGGACGTACCCGTGGTTAACACGTTCATTGGCCGACATCCGTCGCTCAATGTTCGGGACAACCTCAAACTGGTAGCGGAGCATTGGCCGGCCCTTGTGCGGGAAGCCGAAGAAAACAACGTGAAAATCGGCATCGAAAATTGCCCCATGTGGTTTACGGACGACGAGTGGCCCGGTGGCAAAAACCTGATGACGACGCCCGCCATCTGGGACCAGGTGTTCGAGATACTGCCTTCGCGCGTGCTGGGTCTCAACTACGACCCCAGCCACGCCATCTGGCAGATGATGGACGAGGTGAAGCCCATTTACGCGTACCGCGACCGGCTACATCATATTCACCTCAAAGACGTGAAGCTGTACCGCGACCGCCTCGATAGGGTCGGGATCATGGCCAATCCGCTCGACTACCACTCGCCCAAACTCCCCGGCCTCGGCGACGTGCGCTGGCGGGACTTTTTTGCGGCCTTGACGGACGTGCGCTATCGTGGCCCCGTCTGCATCGAGGTAGAAGACAAAGCCTACGAAGGTAGCCCCGACGACGTGCGGGCCGCCATCCTGACCGCCCGGAACTACCTGCGTCAATTTCTGGCGTAAACCAAATCAACAATCAACTCAACGGTAATCAATTATGGACAACGTACGCGTAGCCCTCGACTGGACGCCCAATACGAATCATACTGGCTTCTACGTAGCGGCTGAACTAGGCTATTATGCCGACAATGGCCTCAATGTGACGCTGTTGACGCCCGAACAGGACGATTACCTGATTACCCCGGCCAAAAAGCTGGAGCTGGGGCAGGCCGATGTGGCACTGGCTCCCTTCGAGAGCGTCATCAGCCTGAATACCAAAGCCACTCCGTTGCGGGTCGTGGCCATTGCGGCCTTGCTGCGTGAAGACATCAGCGCGATTGTAGCCCTGTCGACCAACACGATCAAACGCCCGAAGGAACTCGATGGGCGAATCTATGCCTCCTACAAAGCCCGGTACGAAGATGCCATCGTGAAGCAGATGATCAGTAACGACGGCGGGCGGGGCGATCTGACCATCACGTACCCCGATAAGCTCGGTATCTGGAACACCTTGCTGACTGGCAGCGCCGATGCCACTTGGATTTTCGACAACTGGGAGGGTGTAGAAGCCGAGGCGCAGGGCATTGGTCTGACCAAATTCCGCCTCGCCGATTACGGCATTCCCTACGGCTATTCGCCGGTGCTGTTCACCACGCGCGAGCAGATCGATACCAACGCCGACACCTACCGGCGCTTCCTGAGCGCCACCCAAAAAGGATTCCTATACGCCGCCAGCAACGTACCTGAGAGCGTTGCACTACTCGCCCCTCACGTACCTGAGCGCGATCGCACCGCCATTGATCTGGTAAAAAGTCAGGCGTATACGGCGGCCTATTATGGCGACGAAACGAACTGGGGTCAGATGGACGCAGGCCGCGTCAGGGAGTTTGTCGACTGGCTACGGCAGCACGGGCTGGAAACGCAATCACTCGACATAACTAGCCTGTTTACCAACGAATTATTGTAGAAAAAGCTAGCGCCCGACACGCACCAGCAGGGAAAGGTGTCCCCACTGATCGACCAGCGCGCCAACGAATTCGGCGGTGCGGAGGTGCTGAATAAAGGCGAGTTGCACGGTCTGGCTGCCAATCACGCCGCCCACATCCAGCTGTCCCAGAAAATGCTGCAGTTCGACGGCGGGCAGGGCGTAGTAGTTGGTAGCCCCGTTCAGCCAGCCGCCCTGCATCAGCGCGTTGTCGAGTACCGCCCGGAAACCCACCCGAACAAACGCGTAGCACTGAAACCGGCGCGACGAGATGGACCCAGCATCATACAACCCCGTTGGGTGCTGAAAATAATCATTGGCCAACCCGATTCGTAGCGTACCGCCCATACCCGCGGCATTCGTTAAGGTGCCGACCGTACCTTCCACGTCGGTGATGATGTCGAACACTGGCGAAAAGCGCGGAATGCTGCGGCCTTCGTAGCGTACCGAATAGCTGATCATCGGGTCGTTTTTGATCTGCGCCCCCCAACCCACGGGCACGGGCTGGCCCAGCAGCGTGTGGATGCCTTCCTGCAACTCGGCCGCGCCCGAAGTCGGGCCAATTAGACCGAGCGTCAGTGCCGAACTCAGCCGCCGCCCGCCGGTCGGGTCAGTGGTGGTGAGGCCCCACGACAGGTAGAGATACCCGGCATAGGGGCGGTCGTTGGGGTAGAGGGGCCGCCGTACCGTCTTGGTGTCGCGCGGGGTGTAGATTTCCTGCCCAATCGACAACGAATAGAGCGGTATATACGACCGATCACCTTTGGCCGACAGCCGGGGCAGCGCCCGTTGAGTTGGCCATTTTTTCCAGTAGTTGCTCAGGTGCGAAACCCGGACGCCATTGCTGTAGTACCGGTCGGAAACACTGCGCTGATGCACCTGAAAAGCGTCATTTTCCCAATCGAGCTGGACAAAAGCACCCACCGGCCGGGCTACATGGGGCGGGGCGATTGTAGCGCTATCTTGTGAAAACGTAGCGAAAAAGCGGAAAAGCAATAAACTAGTAAGGAAAAAGCGCATGGAATGTTGGTCGCAGTCGGTCGTGCAGCAAAGGTAAACTGGCGTGCCTAGCCCGCACCATCATATGTCAACTAGGTGGGCAGGCGTCGTTCTGTCACCCACCCATGTAGCCACCGCGACTATTCGCTCTTTTTCCCAAACCCACCAAAGGATTTCAGACCAGCCGACAGAGAATTACCCAGCGTAGCCGCGGCTTTCTGGGCCGCACTCAGCTCAGTAGGGGCCGCCGGATCGGTAACGGCAGTGGGCAGGGCCACCTGCTTCTGGTACTCGCCAGCCAGGATTTTCTTGTAGTGATCGGAGTCGGCCCAACTCAGGATTTCTTTCACGCGCAGCACGGTATATGGGTGAGTCTGTTTGAGCATCGACTGCACCTTGATGAACTTCGCCATCCAGCTATCGTCGACATATTCTTCAAACGTATTGGCCTGTTGCTGAATCGCTTCCACGCTGATCGGGTCGCTGAGGGTTTTGGAATACCCCGCAATTTTGCCCAACGCCTCCGCCACGGCCGTTGCGTCCTGCGTGGCCAGCAACGCCGCCCGGTCGGCCGAAAACTCGGCGCGGCGGCTCCATTCCAGCAGGGCCAGCTGCACGCTGATGTCGAGCGCCGAATTGAACGGGGGCGGAATCATCCCCGTCACCGACCCGCCGAAGTACCGGATGAAGTACGTAAACGTGTTGTAAAACATGTGGTCGCACTTCACATGGCCAAGTTCGTGGCCGATGATGGTCATCGTTTCGCGCTCGGTCAGTATGTCGAGCAGGCCCGAGTTGATCTTGATCGTGAACCGGTCGATGCCGCTGGCAAAGGCGTTGATTTCGTCGATCGTTTCAATGTACAGGTCGGGAAGTTTGGCGATCGATAGTGCCTCGGCGGTTCGTTTGTAGGCCTTGAAAAGCGACGGGTACTGCGTTTCGCTCACCTGAATGCACGACGAACTGTTGTAGTAGTGCATCGAATGCTCGACGTAGGCATTCAGCGTGCCGATGATCGAACGGAACTTATCGATGCCTTTCAACAGACCGGTTGCGTCACGGTCGAGGGGGTGTTGGAATTCGGTGGCGGCCAGGTCAGGAAATGAAAGCAGGTTTTCGCGGAGCATAGGCGTAGCTAGGTAATAAGTCAGGTAAGGAGAACGTGACCAAAAGTACGGTTTCGATGAGGCTGTTTGTAACCACTTGCTAAAAGCCTGTGATTTTTAGGGCTCCCGAGCCCTAACTGTATACGAACCCCTGAGCGCACGCACCGGATACGGCCGCTTGTCGTATTTTTGCCGGCCATGCGCCAAACGCTTAATCAACTCGATACGGACCTGTTTCTGTGGTTAAATAGCCTGCACGCCCCGTGGCTTGACCCCCTGATGGTGCTGGCTACCGAGCGGAATACCTGGATTCCGTTTTACGTATTACTGATTGGGTGGCTGGCGTGGCAGTACCGAAAAGCGGCAATCGGTCTGGTAATCACGCTGGCTGTCAGTGTGGCTATCAGTGATCAGGTTTGCTCGTCGGTACTGAAACCCCTCACGCTTCGGCTGCGGCCCTGCCATGAACCGGCCGTGCAGGCGCTGATGCACCCCGTGCTGCCGTGCGGTGGGTTGTATGGCTTTGCATCGTCGCACGCCGCCAACACCTTTGCGCTGGCCATGGGCCTCTGGTTACTGCTTGGCCGAACGTACCCAGCGCTGCGCTGGCTATTTTTGTGGGCCATTGTGGTTACCTACAGCCGTGTGTACGTGGGGGCCCACTATCCGCTCGATGTACTGGCGGGGGCGGGCATCGGCACAGTCGCAGCCTGGGGTTGCGTTCGCGTGTATACTACCCTTCAAACCCGTCGAAAAGCCAGCGTCAGCCGGTAATCACTGCCTTATTTCGTCTATCTATGTCATTTTCGTCGCTCCTTGTTCGGTTTCAGTCGGCTGGTATGATTCCGCCGCCCTACACGCATTTCTACACGCTGACAGCCAAACCGGTGGAAAACCGGCTGTCGATCGATTTTAACATCACCTACACCGACCGGGAAGAGCTTGATGAAGAGGATATTACGGGTGAAGGGTTTACGCTCAACGATGATTTTGCGTGGTCGGGCGAGCTGGGCGAGGCCTGGTTGCCCATCCTCCGGACGCTACTTGATCAAACGGAGCTTGATCCGTTCAACGAAGCCGATCTGGGTGAGCAGGACGATTACGTGGAAGTAACCATTGATCCCAGTGGCGGCAAACCCAGCCCCGGCACCCCGGCCGACCCCGAGCCGTTTCTGTATGCCATCCAGGAACTGATTCAGGCGATTTACGAAGCGGGCGGCAAAGAAAAACCCTTCGAGTTGATCTACCTCGACTACAACCGCACGGGTGATCTGGAACTGCGGCTGAACGCCTCGTTTGCGGAGCGGTCGGTGCGGCTGATGCGCTACCAGAACCGGCAGGAAAAAAACCGGCAATTGCCCTGGGAGACGCTACAGCAGGTCATGAGCACCGTTTACGCCTACGATTACAACCCCGAAGACAGCCTGACTCGCCCGCCCAAGCGCGACGGGCAATACCTCAACCTGGGGGGCGACGAGTGGTACGACGTTACGCCGCTGACGGCGGTGCAGCAGGCCCTGGAACAACTGTAGCGGCACGTACCCAGCGCCCCACCCGCAGCTGCCCCCCGCGAAACGTTTGCGACTGTTGTTCCACCAGGCCCAGTCGGGTCAGAACGGCGGGCCAATCGGGGAGGTGCCGCACCGGGATACGGGCGACTACCCGAAAGAAAAGGAGCATTGCCGCCATAACGGCCCGCTGCTGCCAGGTACGTGGCTGCCCGAAATCGCTGATATACAAGGCACCGTTGGGTCGTAGCGCCGCCAATAGCCGGGGGACGAGTTGCGCCTGCAACGTAGCGTTGGGGTAGAGATCAAGCACAAACGGCAGCAGTATCGCATCAAACTGATCCGTTGGTTCAAGCGACGCTTCGGTGCCGTACCGAAACTCAACCTGCGACGGGTTTGCTGCCGTTTGTTGGGCCCGTTGCAGCATGGCCGCTGAGGCTTCCAGGTAAAGCACCCGTTGGGGCCGTTTGTCGCGCAGAAAACGCGGTAATAACGTACCTGTACCACCGCCCAGAATCAACACATCGCTGCCAGCCGGGACCTGCCACCACGCCGCCTGTTGGGCGGTCAGAAGGGCGCGCCCAAATACCAGTTGGGCCAGCTTGTCGTAGACGGGGGCAATGAAATCGAAGGTCATAAGGGATGGAAAGTGCTTCATAATCAGATGAATCTGTTGCACTTTCCCGCTAAACGCGTGTTTACTGTATGAATCAGTTGTACTATTCTAACATAGGTGAATCTTTCTAAAATACAATCTTGTTAAGTAAGGGATAATGGGCTAGACGAGTCGATTGACTACTGGCCTGATTGTTAACGAAATACAACCTGTATGAACTCCATTCGCACAACTGTTAAACTGATGTATCAAACGCCGTCTGCGGTCGATTTTTGGACAAGCCTGCGGGGATCAGCCCTCGCCTTTGTCAATACCAACGCTGAGGTTTTCCGCTCGCTTTCCCGCGTAGGGGCTCCCTTTGGCGAGAGCATTGCGGGCCGGTAACCGTTACCGCTTGCCTAATTCAATCACCTGCATGTCGCTGATCTGCCCGTTGTCGAGCGTGAAGCGCAGGCAGGTTCGGATAAGATGAAACCCTGTTTTACCGGCTGCGCCGGGATTCAGGTAAAGCATATTGGCCAGCTTCGGATCGCGCACTACTTTCAGGATGTGGGAATGCCCGCAGACGAACAACTGAGGTGGGCGCTGTTGCAGCAAGGGCCGTACAACCGGGTTATAGCGGGGTGGAGCACCCCCGATGTGCGTGATCCAGACCGAGAACCCTTCCAACTCAAACCGCAGATTGGCCGGATAATCCTGTTCCGAATCGATATTGCCCGACACGATCCGCAGAGGCCGGAAAGCCGCTAATTGCTGGGCTACCGTTGCGGCCCCTACGTCGCCCGCGTGCCAGATTTCGTCGCAGGCGTCGAAGTGCGTAAACACCGCCGGGTCGAGGTAGCTGTGTGTATCGGAGAGCAGGCCAATTCGGGTCATAAAGAAGGGGAATGTGAATGATGGGTAATGAATTGGCTGGCCCAGGATCAGCCCGCGCCAGCCAATTCATTACCCATCATTCATTACAAAATTTGGTCTTTCATTTCGCTACGGATGCGTTTTTTATCCAGTTTTCCGACGCTGGTTTTCGGGATTTCCGGCACGAAAATGATTCGATCGGGTACGTACCATTTGTTGAGTTCGCCCTGATCGATCCGGTGCTGTAAAGCCTCTTTGATTGCATCGGGTTCCAATTTTCCGACGAAATCCGGTTTCAGGACCACGATCGCGTGCGGGCGCTCGCCCCATTTTTCGTCGGGTAGACCCACCACGGCCACTTCGGCGATGCCATCAATCTGCGAGAGCAGGTTTTCAATTTCCAGCGACGATACCCACTCGCCCCCCGTTTTGATAACGTCTTTGGTTCGGTCGGCAATCTGCACCCAATGATCGGCCGAGATACTGGCGACGTCGCCAGTGTGCAGCCAGCCGTTCTGCCAGAGGTCGTCGCTGCGGTCGGGCTCCTGCCAGTAGCCCTGCGTTAGCCACGGGCCATGGGCGACCAGTTCGCCCATGGCATGCCCGTCGTGAGGCAGAAAATTGCCCGCTTCGTCCATAAGCCGTAGCTCGATGAAGGGCGCAACCCGCCCGGCCCGCGTCAGCAGATCGACCTGTTGCTCGGTCGGTAGCGCGCGCTCCTGATCGTTCAGGTACGTTAGCGCCATGATCGGGGCCGTTTCCGACATGCCGTAGCCCTGATACACCCGGATCCCTTTGCTGAGGGCCGCCGTAGCCAGCCCCTTGGTGAGCGCTGAGCCTCCGATGATCACCTTCCAGCGACTAAGCTGCTCGCGGAAGCGATCGGCGGCCGGGTTGTTGACCAGCATGTTCAGAATGGTGGGGACGCAGTGCGAGAGGGTCACGCCTTCGCTCAGCAGCAATTTAAGGAGCAGTTCAGGTTCGTAGCGGCCGGGATACACCTGTTTAGCCCCCAGCATGGTCGCCAGAAACGGAAACCCCCAGGCGTGCACGTGGAACATGGGCGTTATCGGCATGTAGACATCCGTAGGTGACTGAAATGGTACGGCCTGCAGGCCCGATACCAGCGTACAGAGCCCCATGGTGTGCATAAATAACTGCCGGTGCGAGAAATAGACACCCTTTGGGTGACCGGTCGTACCGGTTGTGTAGAACGTGGTGGCAATGGCATTTTCGTCGAAATCCTCGAACGCAAATTCGTCCGACGTACCTGCGAGCAGGCGTTCATACTCGCCCGCCATGCCGTCAGGTACGTTGTAATCGGCCGTGTCAATACGGCCCTCCTGATACACCTTGTCGGACAGCACGATAAACCGCTCTACGGTCGTAAGCTGAGGGCGGATCGCCTCGATGATCGGCAGGAAGTCTTCATGCACCAGCACCACTTTATCGACGGCATGATTCATCGTATACAGAATCTGGAACGGCGACAGCCGCACGTTGATCGTATGCAGCACGGCGCCCAGGCAGGGTATGGCAAAGAACGCTTCCAGATACCGGTGGCTATCCCAGTCCATCACGGCAACCGTATCGCCCGGCTGCACCCCCGCCTCGGTCAGCACGTTAGCCAGCCGTTTTACCCGTTCGTTGAACGTCTGGTAGTTCATTCGGAACAAGTCGCGGTAGACGATTTCGCGGTGGGGTTCGTAACGGCTCGATTGCTGTAGAAGAGTTTTCAGTAACAGGGCTGGCTCGTGGGCCAGGCTAGCTCGCGGGATTAGGCGGATCGACATAGGAATAGACGAATGGGGTTTATACTGGTTTTGTATAAAGCAAAATAAACAAGAGTTGTTGCGCCACGCTAGTTAGTGTGGTAAACGTAGAAAAGGATACACACCAGGTGGGGAAATTGTAGATGGAATTCTACAAATGAGGCGTTGACAACTAATTCATTTAAAGGCATTGTTACCTCACTTGTTAGTAAACGTATCATGTACTCGAGTAATTCTGTCTTAAATTGGCTAATAACCAATCATATTTTCAAATAGGATAGTTGTTGGCCTTTAATTTGCCTTTAACAAGGCATACGCTACACGCTTTATCCAACTTTTTTATGAACAACTTTGACCATCTACCCGGTTTTGCGTCAACATAGTACGTGGTGGGATTTACCATCATGCGGTAGTTACTTCTACGGGCAGCCAGTTGGTTAGCCTGGCTAAAGTGAGTACCGGCTATGTCCCCATCGAAACCCCGTAAATGATGTCCGCCACGCTGCTGCCCCCAATCAGGAGGGCCTGATCATCCCCATTCTCGTACGCTTCGTTCAGCTAATTCCCCTCGGGATTTAGACAGCCTTGCCAGTGTGCGCACACTGGTTTGTGACTCCCTGCTTAGCTAATTCATGACCACCCACTGGTGACGTATGCGCCTCGGCGTGCAGCGGTTACCTGTTGGGGGCTATTCCTTCGTTCGGCCGGCACGTATCCGGCGGTTGCCCCAGGCAGCCGCGGGCCTCGCAGCGCCCTGTCCCGTATCGACTATCCAACACATGACAAGACACAATACCCAACTACCGCTTTTTCTGGCGGGCTTACTACTGGTGACCCTGTTTGGTTGCTCAACCGATGCCATCGATACCGTTGCTATTCCCGAGTCGAAAGCCACAGTGGTGGAGATGGCGTTCCCCAATCAGACCGGTGAAACCAAAGAAGGCATTTACCTGAACGAACCGGTACGGTATCAACTCATCTACGGACAGGCCATTTTTCAGGGCGATATGATTTTGAGCCCAGCCGACCTGACCGACCCCGACCGCACCGCCGATGGTACGGGCCGCACCCTGAAGAGCCTGCGTTGGCCAAGCCGCGTGGTTTACTACACGATTGCGCCCAACCTGCCCAATCAACAACGTGTGATTGAGGCAATTGCGCATTGGGAGGCCAAGACCGCCATCCGATTTGTGCCGCGTACCAACCAGAGCTACTACGTGACGTTCCGGCCGGGCAGTGGCTGCTCGTCGAACGTTGGTCGGGTAGGGGGGCAGCAGTTTATCACCCTGGGTACGGGCTGCAGTACGGGAAATACCATTCATGAAATTGGGCACACCATCGGCTTGTACCATGAACACAGCCGCGCCGACCGTGACAACTACGTGACCGTGAATATGGCCAACGTGGCCGCTGGTTACCAGGACGACTTCAAAACGTACCTGCAACTGGGTCGGGACGGCTTCGATATGGCGGGCGGGCTCGACTTCAACTCCATTATGCTCTACGACTCCTACGCATTTTCGGCCAACGGCCGCCCTACCCTCGTGAAAAAAGACGGGAAAACGTTTACGGCGCAACGTACGGGCCTGTCGGCCATGGATATTGCCACGGTGCAGTCGATGTATCCCTAGGCCACTGTTTTCTCTGAGTACATCAGTGGTTGAAAACCCTGTTGCTGGTAGCGACGGGGTTTTTCTTTGCCTTATCGGTGATTTATGCGTCCTTAATCGGGTTATAGCGGTATGACACCCGTTTCGCCGGCCCCAACCGACCCTTACGCTTCGCTTCGCATTCCCGATTTTCGGAATTACATCGCCAACTCCTTCCTGCTGACGGTCACGCTGCTGATTCAGGAGGTGATTTTGGGTTATGAATTGTACAAAATCACCCACGACCCGCTGGCCCTCGGTCTGGTGGGGCTAGCCGAGGCGATTCCATTTATTCTACTCTCGCTTTTTGGCGGGCATCTGGCCGACCGGCGCGACAAAAAACGAATCTTACAGATTAGCCTGCTGGTGATCATGTTCAGTTCGGTGGTGCTGTATCTGGCGTTCCGGCCGTCGGTGATAAGCCACTACTCGCAAACGATGCGGCTGGCTGTTATTTACGGGGTGCTGATGCTCATCGGAACGGCGCGGGGCTTCTACTCACCAGCCAGTTCATCGCTGAAACCGTTTCTGGTGCCTCGGGAGCTATACGCCAACTCGTCGACCTGGAGCAGTTCGTTCTGGCAGGCCGGCGCCATCACCGGGCCGGCGCTGGCAGGGCTGCTCTACGCCGCCATTGGGTTTGAGAATACCCTGCTGGCTTCCATTGGACTATACGTACTCTGTTTTCTGTTCATCTCGCTCATCAAGCGGCACCCACCCGTGGCTACGCACGACCTAACCAACGTCGGGTTCTGGGATAGCCTGCGCGAAGGGTTCACCTTTGTCTTTACCAACCGGATCGTCCTATACGCCATCTCGCTGGACCTGTTTTCGGTGCTGTTTGGGGGCGTAGTGGCTATCCTGCCCATTTTTGCCGAAGATATTCTGCACGTCGGGCCGCAGGGGCTGGGGGCGTTGCGGGCAGCCCCGTCGGTCGGGGCGGTGGTTACCATGCTGGTTATGGCGAAGTTTCCGCCCACGCACAACGCCTGGCGTAACATGCTGCTGTCGGTAGCCGGGTTCGGCGCCGCAACCATCGTGTTCTCGCTGTCAACGAACATCTATCTGTCGATCGTAATGCTGGTGCTAACGGGCGCCTTCGACAGTGTCAGTGTCATTATCCGCCAGACGATCCTGCAAATTTTCCCACCCGATCACCTGCGCGGCCGCGTAGCGGCCGTCAACGGGATCTTTGTCAGTTCATCCAACGAAATTGGCGCGTTTGAGTCGGGGGTAGCGGCGCGGCTGCTGGGCACCGTGCCATCAGTAATGGTGGGTGGGGCCGTAACCATCGCCGTGGTTGGCTACATCTACACCCGCTCCAAAGACCTGTTTGGCGTTCGGCTCTCGTAAGGGGCTTGGGGGGTAGGGCAAGGGGTAGCTCGTGATGGCTGGAAGGGTGCATCCCCACTAGTCATCCACCACAATTTTTTTGTCGGTGATCAAGGGGCGGTGTTCGTCGATAAACGCTTTGAACTGCCGGATTTCTTCGAGTTGGCGGTCGATGGGGTGCGTAAGCGCGTAGCTTTCCACGTAGACGTCCCTGAAGTCGGTGATCACGTACTCCATCAGTTTGATGCCCCGCTTTTTCAGCGCGTGGAGATACAAATTCTGGTGATTGAACAGGAATCGCCCCGGTTGGTAGGAGCCGGTCGTTTTGATATCGACCGCCTTGTACATGCCAATCAGATCAACGTACCCATAAAACAGGACGTCGTCGATCTGCCATTGGCAATAAACCTGCGTTTCCACGATCGGACGCGGAAGTAACTTTCTCACTTTTTGCAGAATGGCGGGGTCGAAGCGCTCTTCGTCAACGCCTTTCAACAGCGTTTCTTCGAAGGAAATCCCACGTTGCTGCGCTTCGGTAGTGGGCGTAGGCACCCGGTTGATGGTGTCGAGCAATTGCTGCTCGGTCAGGTTGCCGCCGTGCAGGTAGCGCGAAAAGACATTCAGCAGCGTTGGGTAAAAGCGATACTTGATCATAGTACAGGTAACCATATACATTGGACAGTATGCCGTTGCGCCGCTGCTCATGAGCGTCAGCAAGCGCACACTGTCCACTGTATACGGTTAACTATTTTTTCAGCCGACCTTCCCAATGGCGACGAGGGCCGAGAGGGTGGGCGTTGGGCTACCACCGAGCTTTTCAATCGTAATGGCAAACTGATCGGCGGCCGGGATGGCCCGGTTTTGTTCCTGTAGCGCAACCCCGTTGGTAAACACGCCGGCATCGACCGGCTTACCATCCACCAGCGCCCAGAGCTGGTATTGCTGATTCGAGGCCAACTCGGGTAGGGACTCCACTTCCAGCGTTACGAGCTTCTTGGGCCGGTTCCAGTAAACGATCACGTCGGCACGAGACCCGTCGGGTTTGGCCGAGGCCAGCCGAACGGTCTGCGTGCCGGGTTGGCGCAGCAGTGACAGCAACTGGGTATCGCGTTGCTGCTGCTGACGCAACTGCCCCAGCTCAGTCTGTAGCTTTACGTTGGTTGCTGCTAGTTGGCCACCCTGTTGCTGCTCGGTACGCAATTGGCTGATGAGGTAATAGGCGAAGGCAATTAACAGCAGGCCAACGGCCGCCGCCGCGACCCAGGCACCCTGAAAGGCGGGGCGTTCGCGGTGCAACGGAATGACGTTGGCGTCGGCCTCGTCTTCCGCCATGATTGGGGCCGAATTCATGGTCAAACGACTCCGAATACGCTCCTGAAGATCAGCCGGTGGCTCCACACTATGCAACAGCGCATAGTTTTCGAGTGCCAGCGTCAGCCGGTCCAGTTCCTGGCGTACTTCTGGATAGATACCCGACAGGCAGTCAACCTCGCGTCGTTCCTGATCACTTACCGTGCCCAGGACATACGATTCCAGAATTCCAGAGGTTATATAGTCAGGTATATTCATTGAGTAAACACAAGTTTCAATTCTTGAAGAACCACCCGCAAGCGCTCACGTAAGTTAGTATCAATACCGGATTTTTCACCAGTCAGTTCGCTTGCAAGCTGGCCCCGGAAGTAAACGGCATCAAGTAAGGTACGTTGTTCGGGGCTAATTAGATTTTCTACGGCTTCAGAATCAACCTCAGGGGGGCGACCCGGCGGGTTTTTGGGCATAGCCCGCAGGGCCTCCTGCCGGGCCCGACGAAGCAGCCAGGTGAGCAGCCGCGTTTTCTTAGGATTGAACTGATCGAACTCGTTCCAGGCCTTGACGAAGACCTCTTCAACAACCTGCTTGGCTACGTCGGGAAGGCATACGCTGGTCAGAACGACCCCATACAGGACGTGGGCATACTGATCATACAACCATTGAAACGCCTGCTCATCGCGCTTGTTGAGCCGACGAAGCAATTGATCTTCCGGGACCAGGTATTGCTGACTTTTCACAAAAAAGTTGCTGTAGACGGCCAAATATAGCCAAATCGGCGAATTAGCGAAGCTCGTCGGCCCGCAATGTGCGGCTCCATTTCTCGACGCCCCGACTATCGAACGCCCTGATCGTGAGCACGCGGTTTTTTGCCGGGCCACTCACGGCCATCGTGGCAAAATTCCGTTCGGTCAGTAAGGTGCCGGCCACCACCGTGGGCTGAGTCAGTTCATCGGCGGTTGGTTTGGCTGGCCCCGAGGTTAAGGGCGAGATGGTTACGTCGTAAAGCGGGTACGTACCCGGCCGGTCGAGCTTGTGAATGATGCTGTGGTGGCGGTCGCCGGTGATGAACAGCAGGCCAGGTATGTTCGCCTCAGCCAGTTCGTTCAGCAGGCGGGTACGTTCGGTACCGTAGATGGCATAATTCTCAAAATTTTTCGTCGGATTGATGATCTGCCCCCCCGTGACGACAAACTTAAACGTGGCTTTGCTGTAGCGCAGGGCGTCCAACAGCCAGGTGAGCTGCCGATCGCCAAAATACGCTTTGACCGGGCCATTGGCCCCGCCGTCGGGCTGTTCATCGGGCGAGCGGAACGTGCGATCGTCGAGCAGAAAGAACTGGCAGTCGCCCCACACGAACGTACCCGCGCACCCTTCCTCGAAGATATAGTTTGGATTCGCCCAGAAGAGTTTGAAGGCTTCGAGCGTAACCGGCTTGAGCCAGTAGCCCCGGTCGGCATCATTGGGGCCGAAATCGTGATCGTCCCAGATGGCGTAGTTGGCCGCGCTGGCCAGCAACGGTTGCATCTGCGGCAGCGAGCGGGTGTGCGTGTACCGATGCAGAATCCCCGACCGGCTGTTCCAATCCACCTCGCGCGTGTAAGTATTATCCCCCGTCCAGAGCATGAAATCGGGCTTTTTGGCGGCGATGCTGGTGAAGATTTCGTAGCCAGCACCGTAGGGTGTACCGGGGCGGTCGAAGGGTGGCTCGTTCACGTAGGTGCAACTACCCAGGGCAAACGTGAAATTGGGCGGGTCGGTCCTGAATTGCCAGAGCGGCTGGGTCTTGAAGGTGGTCGGGTAGGGCAGGCCGACCGCCTTGCCGTCCACCAGCACCGTATACTGATACGGCCGGCCGGGCATCAGCCGATCGGCAATCAGGTGGGCGGTGTAGGCCTGCGCCTTGTTGGTCTGCACGGGATCCGACAGAAACACCGGGGCGGTTTTGCCCTGTTCTACGTACCGGATCTGTACACGGGCGGCCTGCTTGGTCTGCACCCAGATTGCCGCTTCACGCATGTCGACGTACCCAACCATCGGACCCGACTGAATGGGGCCGGGTCGGCTGGGCTGAGCGGCCGTGTCGGCAAGTGTGGCGGCTGGTTTGCGGGCGGCGGGGGCAATCACGGCCGGCTGGCCGGGCCGGGCTTGGGTGGGGCGAGCGGGCGTCTGGGCCTGGCCAGTTGGACCTACCGCCAGGGTGCTACCCAGGGCGAGCAGCAAAACACGAGAGAGCATGGAGCGCGATGTTCGGGTTTGATCGGCTGAAACTACGCAGAAATAGGAAACCTGAAGCCTCGGTTTGGGGTTCGATAAGCTATGACTCCCACAAATCGTGATCTTATCCAGGCGCTCCGGCAAGGGCAGCTCATCGGCATTGCCGACGAGACCGGCTGGTCGGTGGCGGCTGATCCGCAGAACGAAACGGCTGTGCAACAGCTAATTGCCTTAAAAGGGGCGACCCGTAACCCCTATCAGCTAACAGTGTTAGCCAAGAATACGGACCAGGTTGCGTTATATGTCGCTAAGATGCCCGACGTTGGGTATGATTTAGTTGAGTACGCCGAGCTACCTTTGGTGGTGTTGTTTGAGGGCGGCAAGAACGTGGCGGCTCCGGCCGACAGCGGTGAGATCGCCATTCGGAAGTCGTTGAGCGAACCGGTTCAGTTTCTGCTGGGCGGCTTTGGAAAAGGGTTGCTGACGCTGCCGTTTGAAAGCTTCAGCCTGCCCGAGGCCGCACAGAACGTGGTTGCCTATACGCTTGGCGAGGCCTCGCGGAATTTCCGTAAGCCCCGTATTATGCGCCTGGGTAGCGGCGGACAGATTGAGTTTATTCGTAAGTAACTAGCCATGTGTGGGGTATCGTGCCCGATGAACGACAAAAGCGGCCCGGGTCGCCGGTTCTCATCGGGTAGGCATCGCACAGTCAGTCAATGAATTTTTCTGATTTTCTGCACACAAAGCCCGTTTTCGAGCGGGTGGCCGAGCAGGCACGCAAGCTGGACATACCAGCCTACGTGGTGGGCGGCTATGTGCGTGATTTAGTATTGAAACGCCCCTCGAAAGACATCGACATTGTCTGTTTGGGAAGCGGCATTGCCCTGGCCGAAGCGGTTGGCCAGGCCGCCGGGGCGCATGTGGCCGTATACCAAAATTTTGGGACCGCTATGCTGCGGATGCCCGACCCCGCCGATGGCGACGTAGACGTGGAATTTGTGGGCGCCCGGAAAGAATCGTACCGGGCCGATTCGCGTAAGCCGATCGTGGAAGACGGCACCTTGCAGGATGATCAGAATCGGCGCGATCTGACCATCAACGCCATGAGTATCAGCCTGAACGCCGCCGACTTTGGTGCCCTGATCGACCCGTTTGATGGGCTTGGCGACCTCAAGCGCCGGATCATCCGAACACCGTTAGCCCCCGATATTACCTTTTCCGACGACCCGCTGCGCATGATGCGGGCCATTCGGTTTGCCACGCAACTGAATTTCGACATCGATCCCGATACGTTCGACGGCATCGTGCGGATGAAGGACCGGCTGCCCATCGTGTCGATGGAGCGGGTCATCGATGAACTGAACAAGATCATTCTGGCGAAAACCCCATCGTATGGTTTCAAACTGCTCTACCATGCCGGGTTGCTTGAACTGATCCTGCCCGAACTGACAGCGCTGAAGGGCGTGGAAACGGTGGATGGCAAAGGCCACAAGGATAATTTCTACCACACGCTACAGGTGCTCGACAACGTCGCGGGCATGACCGATGACCTCTGGGTACGTTGGGCGGCGCTGCTGCACGACATTGCCAAAACCCAGACCAAGCGGTTCGATAAGCGCGTTGGCTGGACGTTTCACGGCCACGAGGAAGTAGGGGCTCGGCAGGTACCAACGCTGTTTCGGCGGCTGAAACTGCCGCTCAACGAGCACATGAAACAGGTGCAGAAGCTGGTTCGGCTGCACATGCGCCCGATTCCGCTCGTGAAAGAAGGCATCACCGATTCGGCGCTGCGCCGGTTGTTATTCGATGTTGGTCCCGATCTGGAAGCGCTGCTGACCCTCTGCCGGGCTGATATTACCTCGAAGAACCACGAGAAAGTACAGCGGCATCTGCAACGGTTCGATCAGGTGGAGCAAAAACTACACGATCTGGAAGAACGCGATCAGTTGCGCAATTTTCAGCCGGTGATCACGGGCGAACTGATCATGGAGACGTTCAATCTGAAACCGTCGAAGCTGGTGGGGGAGTTGAAAGTGGCCGTTCGGGAAGCCATTCTGGAAGGGATGATCCCCAACCAATACGCCGTTGCCTACCCGTTTATGATCGCTGAAGGCGAAAAGCGCGGATTAACCGTGGCCAAGTATGTTGAAGCGACGAACGTACCTGGCGATGAAGCTCCAGATACCTCCGGGGCGTTGCCACAGCCGACGCCCAAATCATTACCGCAACCGGATGAGCGCAAACAATAAGACCATCTACGTCATTAACCATCTAAACACGCTACTCGTTTTACCGCAAGTCTATGGAAAAGAATAACTTCCGACGTTCCTTTGGCGCAGGCCTGACCATCCTGGGTGCCGCCGTATTGCTGTTTGCCCTGGTCGCTTTTCTCTCCGACGGTAAACCCACACTGGGGCTACAGGTTTCCGGAGCTAAAGCCTTTGCTCCCTTCGTGCTCGGCCTGATCTTCTTCGGCTCCGGCATCAGCCTGATCAATAATTCGTAGGGATAAGCTATAGCGATCCAACGTCAAAGCGGTCCAGGGTGGCTGACGCAGCCGTGAAGAGCGTCAGCCACCCTGGACCGCTTTGACGTTAGATTAACATTACTTCACAAACAGCCACTTCGCGTACAGCGCCTTCTGTTTGTCAGACGCGTTGGGGAGCACTTCGAGGCGATAGGCGAGCAGCGGGTTTTCGATCAGTTTGATCAGTAGCGGACGTACCTGACCCCCGCGATTCACAATCAACTGAACCGTGTCGCCCGCCTTGCGGCCCGCGATGGCCTTGGGCAGTTCGTCGGTGAGCCGGACGCTATCGACGGCGAGTACTTCATCGCCTACGTTCAAACCGCCCAGATCGGCTGCGCTGCCGCGCCGTACCGCCGTGATCGTCTGGCGACCGGTGCTGGGGTTCATACCCGCCGACGCCCCCAGAAAACCGTCCTGCTGCTTGGCGGCCACATTGACCAGTCGCACGCCTACGGGCTCGAAATACCGGGCGTAGTCAAGCGGGCCGGTGCCATTCACGCCTTTGTCGAAGAAGTCAGTCAGCGGCGTACCGGCTACCTGCTCAGCGGCCCGGCGGAATTCGTCGTCGGTGAAACCGCGCTTCTGCTTTTTATAGTATTCATTGTAGAGCAGCCGCATCAGGTCATCCATGTTCCGCTCGCCGTTGCTGCCCGACAGAATGGCCAGATTCAGCAACGTACCCAGCACCGATCCTTTCGAATAATACGATACCGTGCTGTTGGCCGAGTTTTCGTTGGGCCGGTAGTACTTGATCCAGGCGTCCCAGCTCGACTCAGCTACCGACTGCACGTTGTTGCCCGGCTGGTTTTCGATGCCCGTAATGTCGTTAGCGACAATGCGGAGGTACTCCTCCGGTGTGTGAAAACCCGCCCGGCGCAGGATGTAATCCTCGTAGAACGAGGTGCAGCCTTCCGACAGCCACAGCATGTGCGTGTAGTTCTCGTTTTCGTAGTTGAAGGGCCCAAGCGCCACCGGCCGGATCCGCTTCACGTTCCAGAGATGGAAATATTCGTGCGCCACCAGCGTCAGAAACCCTTTGTAGTTGGCTTCCGACGCGTAGGCTACCCGGTTGGTTTGCAGCGTAGTGGAGTTGAGGTGCTCCAGCCCGCCGCCACCCTGGTTGGTGTGGTGCACGATGAACGTGTAGTCGGTGCAGGGGTGCTCACCCACCACGCTGGCTGCCGCCTCGCAAACGCGCTTGTAGTCGGCGGTGAGGCGGTTGGGGCTATACTCGAGCGGCCCGTTGCTGTACATGGCCACGGTATGCGGAATCGCCTGCCCCGCATTAGCGGGGTTGGCCGTGGTAAACGTCAGTGTCTGATGATTGCCGATCTCGATGGGCGAGTCGACCAGGATGTCGAAATCGGGGGCCTCGTAGGTAAACGGCGCATTGGCAACGGGCTTGAGGGCCGTCGATACTTTTTTCCAATCCTTGTAGGGCGTAATCTGTAGCGTCAGCGGGCCGTTTTTCAGCGCATCGTGGTACAGAAACATGGTGGCTCCGTTGAGGTAGCCGTGCGTATCGTCGAGGAAGCTGTTCCGTACACTGAACTCATAGGCGTAGACCCGGTACCGCACCGTGATGTCGTCGGCGTTGCTGTACACCCGCCACGCATTCTTGCGAATTTTTTCGGAACGGACGGGTTGCCCATTCGCCGCGGCCGTAAACCCTTCCACGTTTTTGGCGTATTCGCGGATGAGGTAGGAGCCGGGCGTCCAGACGGGCATTTTCAGGTCGACGTACCCATTTTTGCGGGCATTCGTGGCCGCCGCCGCGTTCTGAAGGCGCATTTCCACCTCGAAATAATGCGTCTGCGGTTGGGGCATCGACAGGGCATAGGTGATGCGGGCCGGAGCGGGGGCAGCGGGGTCGTCGGCGGGTAAATGGGCCCGCCCCGATGGGGCTGCCTGGACCGGGCCAGTGCATAGGGTTATACAGATACAGAGCAAAAACAACACGGACAAGCGTCTGTTCATACGGAAAGACCAGTACATTCGTTGAAAGATTTGTAATCGGGAGTTTCGTTTGATGGCTGTCGCCTGCTGGTTGCCGTTCACTAGACAGACTAGCCAATACGGCCAGCGTGGGTACGTCGAACAGAGCCGCTAGCCGTCAAACCCTCTGCGAAACTACAATGCTTTCTCTTCGTTTCCCAACCGTTAATCGGTTCTATGCTTCCACTATCGCAACGCGTGACTCCCCGCGTTTGGGGGGCTGTCTGTGTAGCGGCGGGGTCCGCGCTGACCCTTCCGCTGATGGCCCAGCGAACGCTTTCCTACACTGAACCCGACCTGCTCTACCGCAACGGGATTGAACTCTTTGAGAAACAGAATTTTGCGGCCGCCCGCACCGAGTTCGAGCGGTACCTAGCCCAGCGCCGCCCACTGCTCAACACGTCGGGAACGCCGGCCGCGGGTTCGCCCGCCGGTGACCCAAACACCGTGTCGGCCGAATATTACATGGCCCTGTCGAGCCTGTATGCCGATGAGCCGGGTGCCGAAGCCTTGGTCGATCGGTTTGTGCGCAACCACAGCGAACACCCCAAAGCCGGTGAGCTCTACGGCGACCTGGGCCTTTATTACGTGGGGCAGCAGGACTACACCAACGGGGTAACGTACCTGGAGAAAGCCATCCGGCAAGCCAATACGGGTGCCAAACAGCGCGATTACCAGTTCAATCTGGCGCTGGCCTATTATAATACGCAGGATCTGACCAAGGCGCTGCCCCTGTTCAACGCCATCAAAACCGATCCGGGCTACACCAACGCGGCGGCGGCATCGTACTATGCCGGGGTCATCAACTTCCGGAATGGCAACTACAACGAGGCCATCAGCGATTTTCGCCGGATCGAAACCAACCCGACCTACCAGAACGAAGTGCCTAACTGGCTGGCGCAGGCCTATTACAAACAGGGCCGCTACGACGAACTGCTCGCCTATACCGAACCCCTGCTGAAACGCAACGGCGGTGCCGCACTGGCCGAAGTGTCGCTCTTTACGGCCGAGGTGTATTACCGGCAGGGCAACTACGCCCAGGCGATTCCGGCCTATAAACGGTACCTGACCGCCAAAGGCAGTGCCGCCCCCGCCGCGCTGAAGTACCGCTACGGGCAGTCGCTGTACAAGGTTGGGAATTACACCGACGCCGTAGCGCAACTGAAGCCGATTGCGTCGGGGAAAGATACAACGGCGCAATACGCGGCCTATACGCTGGGTATCAGTTATTTGCAGCAGGATAACCCGGCTTACGCGCTGACGGCGTTTGATCAGGCGGGGCGGCTGGCGTTCAACCCCTCGATTCAGGAGGAGGCCCGATTCACCCACGCCAAGCTGCAACTCGACCAGAAACGCGGCTCGGAGGCGATCACGGAACTGAACGATTTTCTCAAGAAATACCCGGATAGCCGGTTCGAGAACGAAGCTAACGAACTGGTGGGGGAGGCATACCTGGCCTCCAACAACTACCCGGCGGCCATTGCCTACATCGAGAAGCTGAAACGACGTACCCCGCGCATCAACGCGCAGTACCAGCGGCTGACGTTTAATCAGGGCGTGGCCGATTTCAACGCCGAACGTTACGATGCGGCTATCGCGAACCTGAACAAGTCGCTGGGTACGTCGGCCGACGCCAATTTGAAGCTCGACGCGACCTTCTGGAAAGCGGAAGCGCTGTCGGCGCAGAAGAAATGGGCCGAGGCCATTCCGCTGTATACCCAGACCCGCACCGCCGACGCCTATGCCAAGCGGAGCCTCTACGGCCTGGGGTATGCCGCCTACAACCAGAAAGACTACAGCCGGGCGCTGGGTTACTTCCGCGAGTTTGTGCGGGGGAATACCGACGATGCGCTGCTGGGGGATGCCTACGTCCGGATTGGTGACGCCCTGCTGACGACCAAGCAATATAACGAGGCGATGAAAGCCTACGATCAGGCCATCGCCACGGGCCGGGCCGACAACGATTACGCCACCTACCAGAAAGGCGTCATCCTCACCTACGTGGGCCGCGATACGGAAGCCAAATCGCTGTTCGACCAACTCCAGCGGAATCCGAATTCGCGCTATGCCGACGACGCCCTGTTTCAGGCGGCCAACGTCGACTTTGAAAAGGGCGCCTTCGCGGCGGCGGTTTCTGGCTACACCAAGCTCATCGACGGTCGGCCTAACAGCTACCTGCTGCCGGCGGCCTTGCTGAAGCGCGCCGTTGCTTACGCCAACCAGCAGCAGTACGACCCCGCCGTAGCCGATTACCGCCGTATCCTGGCCGATTTTGGCAAAACGCCGCAGGCGCAGAGTGCGCTGCTCGGGCTGCAAAATACGCTCGACGATGCCGGACGTTCCGACGAATTCTCGTCGGCGCTGAACGATTACAAGCGGACCAACCCGGCGAGCACGGAAGTGGAGAAAGCACAGCTCGAAAACGCCAAATCGCTGTATTTCGCCGAGAAATACGAGCAGGCGCTGGCCGCGTTCAAAGCCTTCGTGCAGGAATACCCCAAAAGTGCCAATGGGGCTGAAGCCCGTTACTACGGTGCCGACGCATCGGCCAAGACGGGCGACGTGCCCACGGCCCTGCGCTTGTACGAACAACTGATGCAGGAGGGCCGGTCGGCCTTCGCGACGAAAGCCGCCAGCCGGGCTGCCGATCTGGAACGGAAGCAGAAGAACTTCCCCAATGCCGTGCGTAACTACCGCTACGTGCTAAGCCGGGCCAACGAGCGCACCGACCAGATCAACGCGCAACTGGGGTTGATGGATACCTATTATGGTTACAAAACTGATTCGGCGGCGGTGATTGCCCGCGAACTGGTAACGGCCGGGAGTATCGTGCCGGGCACGCAGAACCGGGCGCAACTGATGCTGGGCAAAGTGGCCCTGTCGCGCAACGATTACAAAACCGCGATTGCCGACTTTGAGAAGACAGTAGTGCTGGCGAAAGACGTCAACGGGGCTGAGGCCAATTACCTGATTGGGCAGGCGCAGTACCAGCAGAAAAAATACAAGGAGTCGATTGCGACGCTGCTTCGGTTCAACGAGCAGTTCGATGGGTTTGAGTACTGGAAAGGAAAGGCGTTCATTCTGGTGGCCGACAACAATGTGGCCCTGGGCGAACTGGCGCAGGCACGGGCCGTGCTGACGTCGATCATTGAAAACGCCGCCGAGGCCGAGATCGTAGCCGAAGCCAAAACTAAACTAGCCGCACTCGATAAAAAATAAGCCATGCTGAAACGCCACACTACTGTTTTTTGGGCTGGTCTGCTGGCAGCAACCGGCTGTGCCACCGGGCAGGCCTTCGCACAGGACCCCAAGAAACCCACCCGCACGGGTGAAATTGAAAACCAAGAGATTACCGTCGAGAAAAGCCGCCGGATCGAACTGCCGCCCGCCGATCGGGTGATCAACAAAATTCCCTCGCCGAAGGCCAACACCGAGACCCGGAAGATGACCTACGAGTTTCAGGACCGGAAACTGACGGTGGGTGACCCCCGCATTCAGCCAACGGTGCTGGAGCCCGGCAGCACCCAGACCGAAACCCGGCCCGCCTACGAGAATTACGTCAAGCTGGGCGCCGGGAACTACAATACCTTTTACGGGGAAGGCTTTTATAAAGTAGCGACGAGCGGCGGATTCGGAGCCGAAGGGTCGGTGCGGCACCTGTCGTCGGGCATTGGGCCGGTCGATGGTGCCAACTCCGCCCAGCGCGAAAGCCGGATTAACCTGCGCGGTACGTATAATACCGATTTGTTTAAACTGACGGCCGGCCTGGGCTTCGAGCAGGAGCGGTACTATTTCTACGGCTACCGGCCGCAGTTTGAAGGCACCACCCGCCTGGTACCCAACCGGGATTCGCTCCGGCAGCAGCTGACAACCTTCCGGGCCAGTCTGGGCATCGAGAACAACGGCAAAGACCAGACGCTCGATTATGCGCTGAAAACCAGCGTCACCACGCTGGGCGATGCCTACCGGGCTTCTGAGCTCGATTGGGGTACTAACCTGCAAACCTCGTTGCAGATTACCGACAACTTCCTGGCGCTGGTCAATGCCGACGCGTACCTGACGCAACGTAACGATGGCGAGGTGGACAACCGGAACCTGTTCCGACTGCGTCCGGCCTTCCGCTACCTGTCACCGAAGTTAACGGTAACGCTCGCCGTTAATGCCGTCAACGAAACCGACAAGCGCCTGGGGATTAACAATACGCTGGCGTTTCCCGTCGCCAACATCGATGTGGTACCCGCGGGGAACATTCACTTCTTCGCCGGGGTGGATGGCGATATCGTCCGTAACACGCTGCGGAGCCTGCTGAGCGAAAACCGCTGGCTCGCGCCAAACGTGGTCCTGGCCAATACCATCAAGTCGTACGATATCTATGGCGGCTCGAAAGGGCAGTTGGGTAATGGCTTCTCATACGAAGGAAAAGTGTCGTATGCCCGCTACCGTAACTTCAGCACCATTAACAACACCTGGCCCGACACCACCAAGTTTTTCGCCTTGTACGATGGCGGCATTGCGCATGTGCTGACGCTCTCCGGACAGCTGGGTTATGAAATGGGCGGCTTTCGCTCAACGCTGAAAGGCGACGTGTTCCGTTACGACCTCGACCGGCTGGAAGAGGCGTGGGGACGGCCCCGGGCGTCGGTGCAGTGGCTCAACAGCTATACCTTCAACAAAAAGCTGTTCGTTACGTCTGACCTGTACGTGTACTCAGGTATCCGAAACAAAAACTTTACTTCCCTTACGTCGGCAGGCGAGGTGGTGCAGTTGCCAACCATCGCCGACCTGAACCTCAAAATCGACTATTTTCTTGGAAAACAGGTCGCTGCGTTTGTCTCGCTAAATAATATCTTTGGGCAAACCTACCAGCGGTATTTGTATTACCGCGTTCAGGGGCTTAACTTTCTCGGAGGAATTTCGTACTCCTTCTGATGTATGGCTATGCGACCGATCAGCGACTACCTAAAGAAGCTACTTTATCAATACGACTGCCTTGTTGTGCCTGCCCTGGGTGCGTTTCTAACCCATAATGTGTCGGCTTCGTACAACGAGACAACCGGCCAGTTTCTACCGCCCCGGCGCAAAGTTGCCTTCAACGAAGCCCTGCGCCTCGACGACGGCATTCTGCTGAATTACATTTTACTGCACGAAAACTGTAGCCGCGAGGTGGCCCTGCAAGCCATCAGCCAGTTTGTGACGGACCTGAAGCAGCAGACCCGCGAGACGGGTAGCTTCGTGCTTGATGGCCTGGGCATGTTCTCGCTCAACAGTGAAAACAACCTGCAGTTTGACCCGGAACTACGGCACAACTTCCTGGGGAATGCTTATGGGCTGCAGCCGCTGATGCTGACGCGTCAGATGGTACACCCCGCCGTACCGGTGCTGGAGAAGCCCGTTGTGGTCAAACCACTTCCAACCATGGCGCTGACCGTTGTGGTGCAGCCGACCCAACAGGAAGTTGGCGAAGTACTGCCCATGCCAGTAGCGCCGCAACGTACCCAGACCACCTGGCGTTGGGCGGCCGCGGCCATTATGGTCGGCACGCTGGGCTTTATTAGCTACTTTTCCGTCATTAAGCCGAATGAGTCGTTTCAAAGTAGCCTGAACCCCGGTAATCTGTTCCGGCTACCCAATTTTTCGACGGCGAAACCAGCAACCCCTGCTGCCACGGACGAAGCTACCCCGGTCTCAACTGGGTCAACGGCTACTGTTGCGCCGGTCACAAAGCCGGTTGTAGCCCCCGCCCCGTCGGTACCCACTACATTGGCGTCGACCCCCGCGGCTGACGAATCAGTGACCAAATCGGCGCTGGCGTTGGTAGAGGCAGTTTCCAGTTCACGTAAAGCAGCTGCCAAGGCCGCCGAAAAAACGGTCGTTAAGAAACCCGCGGTTGTAGCCGTAGAACCGGCGGCCCCGCAGGCCCCGTTTACCGTTATTGCCGGCAGCTTTGCCAGCCGTAGCAACGCTATCCGGTTTCAGAAAATGCTGAAGCGCGCGGGCTATGATCAGGCCTATATCTTGCCGGGTCGTACCAAAGGTTTGATCAAAGTGGCCGCCGTTGGTGCCGATGCTTACCAGGAAGCGAAAGCCAGTTTGGATTCGCTGAACGCCCTGACGGGGATCACCCCCTGGATTCTGCGCAGCCGGTAACCTATTTATTAGACGAATACGTACCTGAACGTATACCCGAAAGGCGATCATTCGATCGCCTTTTTTATGTTTGTAGGGCGAACGCATAACGAAACCCGTTTGCGCAACGTTAAGACATCAATCACCAACGCCTACGGACGATTTGCCCATGCGTATTGCCTACGAAAACGAAACGGAAGCCCGTGCCTTTGCGGCGGCGGGCGCTTTCAGCGTGATGGTCGTTTTGCTGATTGTGCTCTTTCTGGTCACTATCAGCAGCACGATGCCCAATCCGCCGCCCGTGCAGTTTGTCGAAGTGAATTTTGGGACGAGCGATATCGGTAGTGGGTCCGTACAGACCTACAATAAACCCAACCCATCGCCGAGGGCCGAGAACGTAAAGAAGTCAGAAGATCGCCCAAACCCTAAAGTGACGACGACGCCCCGTGTGGAACGTACCCCGGTGGCCCCCGTTCCGAAGATCGAAGAAGCGAAGCCGAGCAAAACCATTGCCGAAAAGCCGGTTATCGCCAGCCGGACGGAGAGCCCGGTAAGCGTACCCGAAAAGGCCGAGTCGCGCCGTACGAAGGCCACCGCTCCCGACCCTACGCCCGCCCCGCCTCGTGCTGAGCCCGCTAAGAAGGTGGAAACGGTTGACCCGAGTGCGCTCTACAAACGGTCGTCGGGCGGCGCCGGTTCGAACGGCACCAACGGCCGGGCCGACGGTGTGGGTGGCAACAACAACGGCGACAACCGGTCGGGGGTAGGGGATAAAGGCAATCCCGAAGGAAACATCAATGCCAAAGAGTTCTATGGTAAACCCGGCGGGGCCAAGTCGGGGGTGGCTCTGAACGTATCGGGCTGGGCGTTTGGCAGCAATCGCCTCGACAAGGACGATTCCGACGAAAACGGGAAAATCATCTACCAGATCAAAGTCGACAGCGACGGTAATATTGTGTCGGCCCGTCCGTTGCAGCAGACCGTCAGCCCATCCGTCGAGAGTTTTTACCGTCGGCAGGTAATGCGGTTTAAATTGCGGCCGAAAGGATCGGTAACCCCGTCTGACCTGGCCACAGGTACGTTGACCATTTCAATTAGTGCGAATTAAGAACGGGTGCATCGGGGCCTTTTGGTAGGGAACTCCGTCACCTTATTGCGACCAATGACTTACGACGAGGCTATCTCGTATCTGTATGATCGCCTGCCCGTTTTCCATCGGGTGGGCGTTTCTGCTTACAAGCCGGGGCTCACCAACGTGTTGGCCCTATGCGCGGCGCTGGGTGATCCCCAGACCCAGTTCAAGAGTATCCATGTGGCCGGTACCAATGGAAAAGGGAGTACGTCGCATTTGCTGGCGAGTATCCTGCAAGCTGCCGGCTACCGGGTTGGGTTGTATACATCCCCTCACCTCAAATCATTTATCGAGCGTATCCAGCTGAATGGGGTACCGATTGCTGAAGCCGACGTGGCTCAGTTTGTTACGGAACAGCAGGCTACAATCGAGCAGATCGAGCCGTCCTTTTTTGAGGTGACGGTTGCAATGGCGTTTGCCCATTTTGCCCGCCACCAAGTCGATGTCGCCGTGATTGAGGTGGGGCTGGGCGGTCGGCTCGACTCGACCAATATCATCACCCCGCTACTAAGCGTTATCACGAACATTGGTTGGGACCACATGAATGTGCTGGGTGATACCCTCCCGGCCATTGCGGCCGAGAAGGCGGGGATAATAAAGCCGGGTATACCTGTGGTCATCGGCGAGGTGATCGACGAAACAGCGCTTGTTTTTGAGGCCATAGCGGCACAGAACAACGCACCGCTGTACCGGGCTGAGGCGTCATGGCAATGTACCGATGATGGATTGGCCAATGGCGTCCGGCAGCTTGCCTGTAAACGGCTAGGGGGGGAGGGGCATCAACTGCTACAGATCGAGTTGCCTCTGTTGGGCCTCTATCAACTGCGTAACGTGCAGACGGTATTGACCGCGCTGGATCACCTGGCGCCCCATTTCTCGATTGACCGTTCAGCCATCGAGCGGGGCAGCCGGGATGTAGTGAAGCAGACGAACCTGAAAGGGCGCTTTCAGTGGCTCCAGTCAAGGCCAACGGTGATTGCCGATACCGCACATAACAAACCGGGGATTGAGGCGGTGATGGCTTCCTGCGCGTCGCTGCCCCATACGGCGCTGCATCTGGTGCTTGGTTTTGTGCGTGATAAAGATGTAGGGGAGGTGCTCGCGCTATTACCACTCGACGCCCACTACTATTTTTGCCAGGCGGATTCGCCCCGGGCGTTGCCAACGCAGGAATTGCGGAATATGGCGGCACGAACCGGTCGGGTCGGTGAGGGGTACTCGTCGGTCGATGAGGCGTTGGCTCAGGCGTTGCGGCAGGCCTCGCCGACAGACCTCATTTTAGTAACAGGCAGCACGTATGTTGTTGCCGAATTAACCAGTTTATAAGCGAATATGCGTCGCCAAAAAATGTACCGGTTTGAGCAAAACCGGCTGGCTCCTAACGTCATCGAGCGGGGCAAACCACTGTATTCAACGATCAAAGGAAAGTGGCATCCCGATTATTTTCAGAATGACAACCCTATTGTTCTGGAATTAGGCTGCGGTAAAGGAGAGTACACCGTCGGGCTGGCCTCGGCTTATCCCGATAAAAATTTCATCGGTGTTGATATTAAAGGCGATCGCATCGCCCGGGGGTCACAGGCGGCGCTAGCCGGGGATCTGGCTAATGTTGCGTTTCTACGCACGGATATTCAATATCTGGACGAATTTCTGGCCGAAGGCGAGGTGAGCGAGATATGGATTACGTTTCCTGATCCGCAACCGAGGGATAAGCAGGAAAAGCACCGGTTAACCTACAAGACGTTTCTGGCCAAATACGCCACACTGCTTCAGCCAGGGGGGGTGTTGCACCTGAAGACCGATAATACGCCTTTCTACGAGTATAGCCTAGAGTCACTGCCCGCCAATGGCTTTACCATTCTGGAAGCAACTGACAACCTGTACGAATCGCCTTTGAATAACCTGCACCTGGGTATTAAGACGAAGTATGAAGCGATGTTCTTCGAGAAAGGCTTCTCCATTAAATACCTACAGAGTAAAAAAAATGGGTGACTCCGTACGGAGTCACCCATTTTTTTACTCTGTAGTTTTGGAACGATTAGTTGAACAACCGCTCCATAAGGTCAGCGACCCGGCTAGAGTAGCCATACTCGTTATCATACCAACCCACGATTTTAGCAAACGTACCCATTGACGAGGTCAGTTTAGAATCGAAGATGCATGAGTGCGGATTGCCAATGATGTCGGTCGACACGATTTCGTCGGTCACATACTCCAGAATGCCCTTCATAGTGGTTTCTGAAGCTTGTTTCATCACGGCATTGATTTCCTCGGCGGTAGCTGGTTTTTTCAGGATAACTGACAAATCAGTAATCGAGCCATCAGGAGTTGGTACCCGCATAGCATTACCGTCGAGTTTTCCTTTCAGGTGGGGCAACACGAGGCCAACGGCTTTAGCAGCGCCTGTTGAGGTAGGCACAATAGAAAGAGCTGCCGCCCGCGCCCGACGCAGGTCAGAATGGGGAGCGTCCTGTAAGTTCTGATCGGCTGTGTAAGCGTGAATGGTTGTCATGTACCCCATCTCGATGCCAAAGTTGTCATCGAGGACCTTGGCCATAGGAGCCAGGCAGTTTGTAGTACAGGATGCATTCGAGATAATGGTCTCGCTGCCTGTAAGGGTGCTGTCGTTTACACCTAGTACAACCGTTGGGATGTTGCCTTTTGCTGGTGCTGAAATAACAACCTTTTTAGCACCAGCCTGTAGGTGTTGACCCGCTCCGGCCTCATCGACAAATCGGCCAGTTGACTCAAGAACCACATCAACGCCAAGATCTTTCCAGGGTAGTGCCTTAGGATCGCGTTCTGCATATGCGTGAATACGCTTGCCATTTACCGTGATGCTATCAGCATCAGCACTAACCTGACCACTAAATCGACCGTGGACGGAATCATACTTTAACAGATGAGCAAGGGTCGCGTTATCGGTTAGGTCATTGATTGCCACAATCTCTACATTCTCTTTCTCCAGGAGACGACGGAACGAGAGGCGGCCAATACGACCAAATCCATTAATAGCTACTTTGATGGTTGCCATTAGACTGTAATCAGGTTTGGTTAACGGGCCAAATATACTAGTCTGAAAGCAGACAGTCATTATCCAGAGGACTATATATAAGAGTATACCAAGACAGTAGTATTTAGCAAAAGACTAATGAGAAGGTTAGTATTTTTAGTGATGTTTTTTAGTAAAATCTAATAATTTGAGTTTATTTTCGTCTTTTAGCCAAAATATTGTCAAAATTAGCGCAATTTGCTAGTATAAATGGTATGAATATTAGCAATACTAATACGATTTACTAAATAAGGTATATAATTACTAACCTACTGTACTAGTTTGACGCCTCTTCTAACAGTACTAAATGAGATTCATTACCTAATCGCGGTTTCCTAAAAGACATTATGAATACCGAAATAGGAGGGGAAAGAAGCTGGAAAACGTTATTCATAAACATAGCCCTAGCCAATTACCAGTAACTATGCACTACCATTTCTTTCTGGACATTCCTGCTCATATAATACATAGCCTAGCTTACATCCATCTTGCGTCTAAGCCAAACAACCCATCTAATCATAAGAGGCATTGTCAAGCAGCGTGAAACGCCAATGCGTATTCATAAACTCATTCAGAGTTATTACGCAACGATTATTCCAATTCAAAGAGATAAGACGTCCTACCTAGAAGAATAAAAATGTATGGCAGCTGATCACACTTCACAAACAGAGATTGATAAATCCTTACAAACAAGGTGAACTCTCTAGTAGATGATCCTAAGCGCAATTAGACTAACTGTGATCAAACCCTAACATCTGAAAACAATATGCTTACTCAGTCTATTAAGTCAATAGAGTCTGATATATCAGTCAATTATTGAGAGGCCTCTTATCTTTACCACTCCGAACTACATAGCCTGAGTCACGTATACCTTTTCCAACACATATACCCCGTGTCTTTAACTTTAAACACACAACTATCTAATTTGTAAACAAAATAAAATTTGCCAACAAAAATATACAATAATCTAAATCGTTAATTATCAGGCGATTATACTAAGTAAAGTAAAGCTTAACTTTCTATTATGACTCTTGAAAAAACACATGTACTCGCTGCATGGGACGACCGAAGTCTTTTAAAAGACCCCACCTACAAACAAAGTATCGATCGGGTGATTGCTCAATTGGATAACGGCCAACTGCGAGTCGCTGAGCCAATCGCCAACGCAGTAGGAGAGTGGCAAGTGAATGAATGGATCAAAAAAGCGATCCTGCTTTACTTTGTTTCACAACCTATGCAGCCCATTGAAGTAGGCATCTTTTCTTACCATGACAAGATTCCTCTTAAAACAAACTTCGTCGAGGCAGGTGTACGGGTCGTACCACCAGCAACCGTTCGATACGGTGCGTTCATTGCACCGGGGGCAATTCTAATGCCTTCCTATGTAAACGTTGGGGCGTACGTTGGCGAGCGTACCATGGTCGACACGTGGGCTACCGTTGGGAGCTGCGCACAGATTGGTAGCGACGTTCATCTAAGTGGGGGAGTTGGTATTGGCGGTGTCCTCGAACCACCACAGGCCGCGCCAGTCATTGTAGAAAACGGTGCCTTCATTGGCTCGCGTTGCATCGTCGTGGAAGGGGCTCACATTGGCGAGCGGGCTGTTCTTGGCGCGGGCGTAACCATTACCGGTTCGTCTAAGGTAATTGACATCACGGGCGATTCACCGGTTGAATACAAAGGGTTAGTACCTGCTCATTCCGTAGTTATTCCGGGCAGCTATACCAAAGAGTTTCCTGCCGGTGCTTACCAGGTTCCCTGCGCGCTGATCATCGGCAAGCGCAAGGCCTCAACCGATTTGAAGACATCCCTGAACGATGCGTTACGTGAGAACAACGTCAGCGTGTAATTCACATTTGTAATTCCTTAATACCTCAACCCGTCAGTTTACATCATTAACTGGCGGGTTTATTTTTGTATATACTATTTATAGTTGTAAATTCACAATAATAAATCAACCAAGGCCTTTACAAATGTCCATTAATGACAAAATTAAACAGGTGTTGACCATTAAACAATTGTCACCCTCTCAACTAGCTGATGATATCGGTGTACAGCGGTCCAGTATATCCCATATTTTATCTGGCCGAAACCGACCAAGTCTCGACATCATTCAGAAGATTGTCCGTTGCTACGCTGATCTCAGTTATGAGTGGTTTTTGGAAGACGATTCACAATTGTCAATACCTGAGCAACGAGAAGAACGTCACGAGCCGACCAAACCAGCAGCTCAGCCCTCTGTAAATCGCCCCTCGGCCTGGAACAGAGAACCAACACCACCTCAGTCAACGTTAGTGGATTCATTAAAAAAAACGATCGTTCCAGAAAAAGAAAGCCCTCCTGTCGCCGATAAGCAGGTCGATCGTATCTTGATCTTCTATACGGATGGTACCTTTCGGGAGTATAGGCCGGCCTGAGGTGCAGCAGGGGAGTTGGCGTTGTATCTTTGTTTAGTACTGCTGCCACTCAGTGGCCGTACTGCTTACCTGGTATTCATTCCTTCCATTGCATGGTTGCTTACAAACCCCGGCTTATAGTCCGCCCATTTTGGTATCCCGCTCGCATGACCAGCTTGCTTGGCTTGTCTTTGTTGACCGTCGGGTGTACCATTAAAGAACCCTTACAAGTCGAACCCTTTGAAACCGGTGTGCTGGTTTTTGATGAACGGGTCCAACCGGCCAATGTGAGCGTCTCGTTCATCAACCGACAAACAGGCTTGGTTCGTTTTCCATCGCCCCGGCCTGGAGTGTTAGCCACCGACATCTTCAACAACCAGAACGATCGGCAATTGAATGACAAAGTATCGTCTTATGCTGAAGTCGATGGTAAGGGATTTCTGGTTTCGCCGGAGACCGGGCAGATTGAGATTGTCGAAAGCAGCAGTTTCCGAAGCATCTCCCTGCTGGGTGGGGCAGAAGTCCCCCGGTACGTGGTTGGCGTTAGTCCGTTGAAAGCCTATGTCAGTTGTTGGGGTGGCCGCACGGTTGGCCCCAATATCGCCGTGATTGATGTGGTGGCCCGGCGACTCTTTAACTCGATTCCGGTCAGTGCGGGCCCGGAGCAACTGGTCGTAGTCGGTGATGAACTGTTTGTGGCAAACTCAGGCGGCTCATCAGAGGTTGGTAAGACCGTTTCCATTATCAATACCACCACCGATCAGGTGGTAACGAGCCTATCGGTTGGCGACGTACCCACGTCGATCGCCTACGATCCTGAGGTTAATTTGCTTTATGTGTTATGTTCAGGTCGCGCCGTCAGCAGTTCGGCCAACGGGTTAACCTCCGCCGAACTGGTAACTATAAACCCCGCGACACGGCAGGTCACAAACCGGGTGGTTATCGGGGGGCGGCCTATCGCGGGCAATCCGACAAACCTGACGCTGGACCTAAAAACGAAAACCCTGTACTTCCTGTGGCGGGGGCTCATCTATAAGACGACCCCCACTGCGACATCAATTCCACTTACCCAACCCGTCGAAACCCGCTCGCTGACCAATTACGGGTTCGATCCGAGCACAGCCACACTGTACGGCGCCACGACCAACAAATCGGCAAAGCCCGGTGTCGTGCTGCGGTTTCAGCCGACAGGAACCCTTATAGACTCAATCAGCACCGAGGCCATTCCAACCGGCTTTTACTTTAAGTAAGCCAATCCTGCATGAAGGAGGTAGTACAGCCCCTTTTTGGGCAATCACTCTCGTTTGAATCGCCTAAAAAAGCCCGTT